>CALGLY010000688.1 GCA_937959095.1 uncultured Saprospiraceae bacterium | reverse complement strand
TGAAAACGTTCTAATAAAGGGAGGTTTGTAAAATCAGGAATTGTGCCACTCAACTGATTAGTCCCACAAGCAAGGAGACGTAGGTTTGCAAGATTAGTAAAATCAGGAATGCTACCCGTCAATTGGTTTAGTTCAAAATAGACTTCTTCTAATGCTGGTAAATTGCTAAAGTTTGGAATACTTCCACTCAACTGATTGAAGGTGAAATCTAAATACGTCAAATTTGGTAAATTTGAAAAATCGGGAATAGTACCACTTAACCTATTTAAACCACAGTAAAAATATTCCAAACTTGCTAAATTCGTAAAGTCGGGAATACTGCCCTCTAGTTCATTTGCGCCACATTCAAAATGTGTCAGACTAGGTAAATTTAGATCAATCAGATTGCCTACTAAATTACATCTGCCTACATGTAGGCGCACGACACAACCATCCGCATTGAGGGTGACACCATGCCACTCATCTAATGGACGAAAAAACTGCCATGAAAATCCTCGATTTGGAACATCCGAAGAGAAATAACCTAGATAATTCCAATTCTCCCCGCCCGTAGCATTATACAAACGCACCAATTCCAAGGAATCCCGAAACCGACAAGTCCCCGTTTCCCCTTCCGTTACATTCACCGCAAACTGACAAACGTCCTCATTCCCTGCCGCATCCATAGCGGTGTATTGCACAATCGTTGTACCTATCGGGAAAACACTGTTAGGTTCATGCGAGCTAGTAAGTGTTGGATTGTTATCACAATTATCCGTAAGTGTTGGAACAGTCCAAGTCGTCACCGCACCTTCCGTAGAGGTAGCGGCTATGATAATATCTTCGGGGCAACCGCTAAAACTTGGTACGACATCATCTAAGCGAAGTTCGAGTTGTACCAAACTATCACAGCCTACGCTATTGGTGAGTAGGATTTCATAATCGCCTTCGGTCTCGAAGCTTTGGTTGCCCACTTGATAGGTCGCACCTGTGCAAAGAGTGGCTTCTAAGAGAATCGTATCAGAACGCAAAGCCAATATAGAGATTGCAGCACGATTACCACTTAGACAGCCTGAAGCAATATGCCGAATTTCAGGATAGTAAGTGCCAATAGCACTAGGTCGAAATTGCGTTTGCCCTTCTGCTAATAGATTACCCCCTGTGGGTGCATCGTACCAATCAATGGTTTCGTCATCGGCTAATACTGCCAAGCCCAACTGAGTATAAGGTAAATTACTATTTAAACAGCGTGATTCTACAACAAAGGTCACATCTGGCACATCTGTAAGACTAATCACTTCCAAGTTGAGGAAATACAAATTCGTGCAATCCTCAAGCTGTTCCTCGCGCTGATACATACCGCTTTCGGTGATGCTTTGTTCGCCAAAAAGATAGCTGTCTCCTGCACATAGCATAGTATCTAAACGGATAGTATCGGGGCAAAGACGATAGTCCGTAATCACTAGGCTATCACAACCTGCGATGCTTTCATAGTGCGTACTATCAATACCTGCATCTGCTGCGTTGCTGACGGCTTCGATATTTCGTATTTCGTAAGTAGGCGCGTATATCGGGAATACCACGATGGCATTTTCGCAAGTGACTTCTGCTTGTAGCATCGTGGTATCTACATCGGGCGTGATGCAGATGTATTCGATGACCTGAATCGGATTGATGCGCAACTCTATCACCGCACGTACTCGCGAGGTGCAACCACTATTGAGGTCGCGCGTTTCGGCATAGTAGGTACCACCCTGCGTAGGTTGAAAACGTAGATTACCCGACAAAATAGGCGTGCTACTTGTCGCATCATCATACCAATCAATCGTTTCCGCATTGGAACGCAAAGGAATATAGAAAGACGGCAAAGGATCATCATCACAGAGTTCTTGGATGAGTCCGATACCTGGATTGGAGGGGCGAATGACTGTCAAATCAAGATTGACGATGCTATCGCAGCCTGCTTCGGTGGTGAAGAAGTTGGTGTATTCGCCTGTGGTGGTGTAGGTGTCGTTGCCTACTTGGTAGGTGTCCCCTTGGCAGATGGTTTGGGTAAGGGGCGTATTTACCGCTTCGCCTTCTGTTACTGTAAAAGTCGCTTCGCTATTACAGCCATCCGCATTCGTTACCGTTATCATATAAGCACCTGCCCCCACTTCTACCCTATCGCTTTGAGCAAAATTATTCCATTGATATGCCACGCCATTACTTGCAGTTAGTATAGTAGTTTCATTAGGGCAAATTGTAGATGAGCCGCTTATAGTTGCTTGGATTACTTCATACTCTGTTACTGTAATGCTAACAGATTCAGCAGCACAACCATTTGCATCTGTTATTATTACGCTATATGTACCTGCACCTACATTTACTGTAGAGTTCGTTGCGCCATTTGACCATTGGAAGGTACTAGCTCCCCCAGCTTGTAAATTCGCACTTAATATCGTCTCGCCACCTGGACATATTTCTCTGTCACCAGTAATCGTAGCCGTTGGAGTTGCATTTATCGTTAAGCGTACTTGGGTTCGTTGACTACTACAGCCACTTGTGGGATTGAATACTTCTGCAAAGTAAGTACCTCCTGCACTTGGCATAAAATTTGGACCTGTGGCTATAGCTGTCCCACCTGTACTTACATTGTACCAACGAATTTCATCATTTCCTGTCAATCCTTCTGTGCTTACGCTCAAACTTGGTAGCGCTGCATCTAAACAAATAGCTACTTCATTATTAATAGCTTGTGGCGCTGCCAATTGTGGGCAAGAACAGTCTGGTGCTGCGATGGTTTGTTCTGCTATACAGCCATCAGGATTGGTTACTGTTACTGTAATATTTTGTCCTACTGGAATATCACGGATAGTAAGAAAACCACCGCCGCCTGTTACATTTCCGATATTATCATTTACCGTCAATACATCATCTGCATCTATATTTACTCGAACTGTATAATTCTCTAAATCATCATCACACGCAACAGCGTCCGATGGGAGCGTGATTGTTGGCAAAGCATTTAGACTCACAGTTCTAGCAGCGATGCTTTCACAACCATTTGCATCTGTCACTACTACACTGTACATGCCTGCTCCTACATTGATAAAGTCAGTCGTTTGTGAATTACTCCATCTATAACTTGAACCACCACTTATTGATAACCTAACCGTTTCATCTGGGCATACGCTATCCTCTCCTGTGATAACTGCTTGTGCTACTTCATATTCCACTACTGTGATAGTTGCTTCATCTGAACAACCATTTGTATCCGTCACTACTACGCTGTACGTGCCTGCACCTACGCTTACATTTGGGCTATTCGAATTGCCTGCGTTTGCTGACCATTGGAAGCTACTAGCTCCTCCCCTTTGCAAATTGGCACTTAAGTTCGTCACTTCACCTGGACATACTTCTCTATCGCCAGCAATAGTAGCTATTCGTATTGGATTGATTATTAGACGGACCTGTGTACGTGGACTGTTACAATTACTTAGGACATTGTATACTTCTGCAAAGTAAGTACCTGCTACAATTGGTGTGAAGTTCGGGCCTGTTGCTATAGCTGTCCCACCTGTACTTACATTGTACCAACGGATTTCATCCTCTGTCGTAAGTCCTACTGTACTTACACTCAAACTTGGTATCGCTGCATCTGGGCAAACTGATACTTCATTATTAATAGCTTGTGGCGCTGCCAATGGTGGACAAGAACAACTTGGTGCTGTAATAGATAATGTTTCTGCACATCCCGCAGGGTTAGTTACAATAACTATGATATCTTGTTCTACTGGAATATCACGAATAGTATAGAAGCTACCTTCTCCCGTTACAATACCACCAGTAGAAGTCATAGTGTTATTTTCTTCTGTATTGACACGGATAGAATAACTTTGGCGATCGCCTGAACAATCCCCATTATTTGGAAGGGTTATAGTTGGGATGGCTTCTTGTCCAATGGTGATAGTAGCGAAACCATCACAGCCATTATCATCCGTCACTGTAACACGATATACGCCACTGCCTACATTGATAGATTGGCTTGTAGCACCTGTATTCCAATTATAATTTAAACCAGAGCTGGCTGTTAAGCTTGTAGTCGCGCCAGGACATACGCTTCCACTAGCACTAGAGATGCTTACAACTGGTAATGGATTGATAACTAAACGAACCGCTTCCCGTATAGATGAGCATCCTGTATTGGTATTAAATGCTTCCGCATAGTAAGTACCTGGTATAGTTTGCGAAAAGCTACTTCCTGTAAAAATAGGTGTCCCACCAGAAGCTACATTATACCAACGAATTTCGGTATTTGCTTCTGTAGTGTTGGCAGTAAATGGAGGGATTGGCTCGCCTGCACATACGCTAACTGTACCACCTACATTCGGTGCAGATACGGGCGCACAACCACAAGAAGGCGGTGAGATGGTTTGTCTGGTTTCGCAGCCTGTATTATTAACAGAAATTATCGTCACAGACTGCCCTTCTGGAATACTACTAATGGTGAAATTTCCTGCGTTGCCGCTTATTGTTCCTACATTTCCTGCTGTTGTAATGCTATTCCCATTCTCTGTACTAATGAAAACAGAATAAGACGTACGATCATTGGAACAATCGGCCGATTGGGTTTGATTTATAGTTGGTAGGGCTACTCTATTAACGGTCGCACTAGCAGTTGCAGTACAGCCATTTGCATCTGTTACTATTACACTATAAGTACCTGCTGCTGCATCAAGTCTTTGATTTGTCGAACCGTCACTCCATTGGTAGCTGACTCCTGTATTTGCAACAAGAGGTGTAGTTGAACCATCATCGCAAAGGCTAGTAGTAAAGTTAGCATTTCCATTTATCGCTGCTGCTGTATTTGGGAATTGCCCTATCGTAATACTTTCCGTATCTATACAGCCTGCTGCTGTGGTGGCAGTTGCAGTGTATGTACCAGCCTCTACTAATTGACTAGGTGAATTAACGCCATTATTCCAACTAATAGATGCACCTGTCTGATTATTATCTAAAGCTGTAATTTGAACTGTTTCTCCTGCACATACACTACTGCCAGAAGGCGAAGCAATACGCACATCAGGTAAAGGCGAAGCAGTTACATTGATAGTACGCTGTATTTCACAGCCATTTAGCCGTACTGTGACGATGTAGATATTAGGTTGATTAACACTAATTGTTGCGGTGTTTTGTCCTGTACTCCATGAATAGGTCGCGCCGCCGCCTATATCTGCTGCGCCTATAGTGACGGACTCACCAGCACAAATAGAAAAATTGCTTTGTGCAGGATTGTATGGGATGTCATTATAGTCGATTACAATTTGGTCTGTTACTGGACCACAATCTGTTTCGACTACTACGCTGTATGTACCACTTTCGGTTACTGTAATAGTCTGTCCTGTTTGCCCATTACTCCAACTATAAGAATTTCCACCAGAAGTGGCGGTTATTGTTTGGGGCGAGCCTGCACATAAGCCTGTGCGGTCTGCGCCTAAGTCTGGTGCTATGCTACTTCCGAGGGTTATTTCTGCAATACCTGTTTCGCAGCTAGGATTGTTCGTATTTCCATTGCGGCGCATCACTACTTCATACGTACCTGCTTGTGTAATTTCAATAGTAGCACTTGTGCCAACAATAGTACCATTCAAACGCCACGTATAACTATTCTGTTCCAAAATATCTGGTGGGAAAGTAGAAGCTTCTAAACGGACTGTTTCGCCTGCACATACATCATTATTAGGCGTTCTATTTACAATATATACATCTAAAGAATTATCTGTTTCTAAGAAGACATCCACAGATATTGGGAGTTGTATTACATTATTGCATTCATCTATTAGCCCTTGACGATTGATAGTATTATCTTCTATAGTCAGCGTGTAGCGTCCTTCTAATGCGGTACGAAAATCGGCTGTCATGACTATTTGTCGAACACTACTTACGCCTGTTGAACAATCTAGTGCAACTACTTGTGCTGATAAGGTGCTTCCATCTGTTGCTGTGAGTATTCCTGTTAATGAATTAATGTTTCCACAGGAGATATTTTCATTGAATGTTATCACAATTGGTTCGTCATCGCAGATGGAAACTGAGGCTTGTACACTTATTATTGCAGGAGGTTCAGTATCAATAACTCCTGTATTAATAGAAGGAGAAAAATCAATAGTATATCCTTCTAAATCAGCTGCATTCACAACTGACCAATTTTGTAATGCAAGCAGGTAGGTATTTCCTGCCTGAACTTGTACTAAAGCATTTATGGGACTATTTCCTGAATTAAAAGTTGGTGGATCATTATTGCAACCTCCTCCTTGTATATCGTATTCTCCACTAGCGTCTACTCCTGTAGTACCATGACAGTTTGTTCCTCCTGCGGAATTACAACTCACTAAAAGTTCAGCTGCTCTTGTGCTTAAATCCCCACAAGTAGCATTCGTCATATCAAATAATGCCCAATCGTAATCATCATCTGGA
>CALGLY010000687.1 GCA_937959095.1 uncultured Saprospiraceae bacterium | reverse complement strand
CACTAAGGAACGGATTTTTTTCTTTCGCACTTTTTTGATTCTTGGATTCAAATACCTACTTCATAATTCCCATAGGAATAATCCGCACGGAGATAAAGGCGATTACCTAAGCTATCTGCACGATAACTTTTGCGCTCTTTTATCCAAAGTAAATCACCAGCCTGTTCAAAACTAATATTTTCTACTGTATTGAAATGGTCGCTCGATTGCACCCAATAACCTAGCCATTCGGCAGTTTTTTGGTCGAAATAGAATTTCCATGTTTCGGAAGAGGAGTGATTTTTATGTTTTTCAGCGTCATAATTTACTAGAAGAACAGTTGCTTTTTTTTCCTTGAAATCTGCTTCGCCTTCGTAGCTAATTCTTGCTCCTGCATCGAGTAATTTAAAAGGCATTCCCAACACATAAGTCGAACTATTTACTGATTTAGCGAGACTTTTTTGGCTAGTATCGAGCAACCTATCATTTTTACTGCGCTGGTATTTAGCATCTTCGAATATTGTGCGAATGCTATCACCATTCTCGATAGAAAAGATGTTTATTTTAGTAGGTTGATAAGTATAATCGTGTAGTTGATTATAAGATTTTTGAATATCCCCTGACTCTAATAATAGATCAAATTGCTTGGAATAGCGCAGATGCTTTACGCTTTCCCATTGCTCGATACCGCCAGCAAAATCAATAGCGGATTGTACGATAGTGCGCGCTTTTTTATCTTGAATATGAGCGTATCTATCAATGGAAGTATTAGGAGGAGTTGGAGTAGTACACGCAAAAAACAAGCTAATAAGAAGCAGTGATAGGTATTTCATTGTATTTTTTGGGGAAAGATAGGACAGATTTTTAAAAATCTGTCCTATTTTATATTGGAAATTAATCCAAAAAGTCCACTTTGCCAGAATCCAAATTATAGTAAGCAGATACGATTTTTACATCGCCTGATGCTACTGCATTTCCGATAATTGTAGAACGATTTTTCAATTCTGCTGCTGTCAAAGAAGCATTTATTTTCACGATGTCATTTACGGTCGCGCCTTTTTCTGCCTTTGCTAAAGCTGGCGTAATGTGTGAGAGTAAATGATTCAGGTTGTAGCCATTATCGCCACCACTTACGGCTGCTGTTACTGCACCACAGCTTTGATGTCCCATCACTACGATTACTTTCGAGCCGCAATGTGCTACTGCATATTCGATACTTGCAATCGTTGAGCTATTTGCCACGTTTCCAGCTACACGCAATACAAAAAGTTCGCCCAAGCCTGTATCAAAAGCAAGCTCGGGTACTACACGACTATCCGCACAACTTAGGATAATAGCATAAGGTTGCTGTCCACCTGTAAGCGATGCTCTTCGAGAACTATCTTGTAATTTTCCGTCTAGCTTATCGGCTACAAAACGTGTGTTTCCGTCTTTGAGGCGCTGGATTGAATCTTTAATTGTCATAGATAATATGAGTTTTTTTCTTTTTTTAAATTCCTAAATAAAAATAAACAAATTAAGACCATTTTGGTTTTTAAAAACGCCTATGAATTAGTTACTTACATTTAAGTTGCAAATGCAGGCAACGCAGATAACGTACAAGAATATCAAAAAATATTCTACTATGAAAGATTGTCCACTTATCTACTTTTAATTTTTAGTGGAATCATGAATTCCTCTTAGGAAAGGAAAAAAATAATATTTTTTATTTAGGGAACAGGCAAAAAATAATCTACCCACTCTGACTTGTTCTTTCTTCTTCTAAAAAATCGAAAAAATAAGTCCGTAGCGAAGGCTATGCACTGATTTTTTCAATTCTTTAGAGAGAAAAAATAACTGCGCCATAATGGGTAGCTTATTTCTTGCCTACTTCCTTAAAAGATTTTTACAAAGGAGTAAAATAATAATATGAAGTAGTAATATTTAAACACAGAATTCTTCAACTAGAAGAAAAATAATTCATTCTAGTATTTGCAAGGCTGTGAAAATTTAGGAAGCTTTGCAGAAATAGCACACCTAAAACTAGTGCAGACAAACGGACTGAAATAATTCTATATGACAATTTTAGACAAAATAGTAGCCAACAAAAAGCGCGTAAATGCGAATAGAAAAGACTTTGCCCCTGTAGAGATATTGGAACAAAGCGCCCTATTCAGTCGGAAAACACTTTCCTTTAAAGATGCCTTATTAGACATGAAAAACTTGGGCATTATCTCCGAATTTAAACGACATTCTCCGTCTAAAGGAGATATCAATATCAATGCGGAGGTAGAGGATGTCTCGACAGGTTACGCAGCAGCAGGCGCGTCTGCTCTCTCGGTGCTTACGGATTCGCAGTTCTTCAAAGGGAATAATGATGACCTCACTACGGCACGCTCTTTAAATAATATCCCTATTTTACGGAAAGATTTCATAGTAGATGAATACCAAATTATAGAGGCAAAAGCAATCGGTGCAGATGTGATTTTATTGATTGCAGAATGCTTAGAAAAAGAGCAAGTAGCGCGACTCGCGAAGACGGCTAAAGGACTCGGATTAGAGGTGTTGTTAGAAATACATTCTGATGAGCAGCTTCATAAAATAGTATCTGATATTGATGTAGTAGGCGTGAATAATCGAAATTTGAAAGACTTTTCGGTGAGTATTCAGACTTCGATTGATTTATTCCATGAAATACCCGACGATTTCGTGAAAATATCCGAAAGCGGCATCAGCGATCCGAATGTAATTGTAGAATTGCGGCGAGTTGGTTTTCAAGGATTTTTGATTGGAGAATACTTTATGCAATCAGAAAATCCGCCCGAAACTTGTGCCGAATTTATAG
>CALGLY010000686.1 GCA_937959095.1 uncultured Saprospiraceae bacterium | reverse complement strand
TCATGGCTTGTTTATTTAGGCAAAATAAATTAATAAATTAGTCATTTTAGGCTAGTCATTTTTTTTTCTAAGGATGCTTTTAAAACCCTGTCTGCCGTCAGGCAGGCGCACATAGCCTAGCTACGTAAGACTTTTCAAAGTGTTCTTAGAAGGAAAAAGGGCTGCATAAAGTCGCTGATTTATTATTTTATTTTGCCTTAGTATTACGTATCATTTTGAATTTGAAATCACTTTTTCCATATCGCGCTGCTGCGGACGACCTTCAATATGTGCCATGTCGTATGGGCCGTGCTGTATTTTTTTATTGAGCAAATAAATAAACAGCACGAAGAGCAGCATATAGACTATCGTGAACATAATGAGCGAGAACAAGACCTGATTGGCAGTCACGGCTTTAGAAAGCGCGTCGGAGGTGCGAAGTAAGCCGTATACGACCCAAGGCTGTCGTCCCATTTCAGCAGCATACCAGCCGAATTGATTGGCGAGTTGTGGTAAGATCACAGAAAAAGTAAATATCCACAAGAGCCATTTCTTATCAAAGAGCGTGCCGCGATACCAGAACCAACAAGCCAGCAAGGTCAGCCCAATGAGTACCATGCCGATAGCGACCATGAGGTGATAGAATTGGAAAACAGCATTTATTGCGTTGGGTTGTTCGTCCTCTGGGAAGGCATCTAAGCCCAATACAGGCGTTTCAAAGTCTTGATGCAACAGAAAGGTCAAGCCTTTCGGGATAGCCAAACCTGTTACTTCTTTCGATTCCGTATCGACCCACCCCATAATGTACATGTCTGCGACGGCTAAGCTATCGAAATGCCCTTCCATCGCGGCTAGTTTTGCAGGCTGATGATGCGCCACCACTTCTGCCGAGCGATGCCCTGTGAAGAGTTGCGACAGTGAAAAAATAGTAGCTACCGCCAAGGCAATTTTAAAGCCTTTTTTGGAGATTTCGACATGTTTATCTTTGATGATATAATAGGCATGTACACTTAGCACCAAAAACGCGCCTGCTAGGAACGCGCCTATCCAAACATGCGAAATACGATCTACACTCGATGGATTGAAGACCATGCCCCAGAAGTCGATAATCTCGGCACGTGCGTCCATGCCTTCTCCCACGATGTGATAGCCTGCGGGAGTCTGCATCCAGCTATTTGCCACCACTATCCATACGGCAGAGAACATAGAGCCTAGAAATACGCCTATCGTGGAAATGAAGTGCATCACAGGACTCACCCGATTCCAGCCGAACAAGAGGATACCTAAAAAGCCACTTTCTAAGGCAAAGGCAAACAAACCCTCAGCGGCTAAGGCACTCCCAAAGACATCACCGACATAGCGCGAGTAGGTTGCCCAATTTGTACCAAATTCAAACTCCATCACAATGCCTGTCGCCACACCGATACCGAAGGTCAGCGCGAATATTTTAATCCAAAAGCGCGTGAGTTGTTCATAGACTTTGTTGCCTGTCTTCAAATAAAGTCCTTCAAAAATGACTAAGAGCAAGCCCAAGCCAATGCTCAAGGGAGGATAGATATAATGGAATGCTATCGTGAAGGCGAACTGTATTCTGGATAAGATTTCTACGTCCATCATTTGAGTGTTTTTGTTGCTTATAGAACAACTCGTGTGGAACGAAGTTAAGCTTTTCTAGTTATTTAGAAGGGTTATAAAATAGGAAGAGTAATGTAGAATGTAGAACCGAGAAATGTAAAATGTAGAAATATTCAACTTCTACATTTTACATTGGTAATTTTATATTCTACATAGACAAAAGTTGGTAGGCAACAAGAGCAAACACATATGCCAGTACCAACATAAAGACAAATTGGAGCATTGGATAGGTCCAAGTGCCTGTTTCCTTTCGGACGATGGCGAGGGTACTCATACATTGCAAAGCAAAGACATAAAAAAGCAGTAGTGAAATGGAGGTTGCCCAACTGAATCGCGGTTCGCCTGTAGCTTGTACTTTTTCATTGCGGAGGCGTTCCACTATCGTCGATTCATCTTCTGAACCAATACTATAAATAGTAGAAAGCGTGCCTACAAAAACCTCACGAGCTGCAAAAGAAGTGATTAAACCAATCCCTATTTTCCAGTCATAGCCAAGCGGACGGATGACTGGCTCTACGAATTTCCCCATATAACCTAGATAGGAATATTCTAAATTGATCGCATCCTCTGACAAGGTGATGCCTTCTGAAACTTGTTCGGTTTGACTTTGAAATTTTTGACTTAAAAACGCTTCGTCGTGCGGACTATTGGTTGATAAAAACCAGAGTAAAATAGAAATTGCAAGTATGATTTTTCCTGCTTCTATGACGAAGGATTTCGTTTTTTGATAAACATTGATGAAAATATTTTTCCAATTCGGCATCCGAAAAACAGGCAATTCGAGTATCCAATATGGATTGGATTCTACACTGCTCCGTCGATTTACGAGCCAAGCAACTGCTAAAGTTGCGACTACTCCTATAAGGTATAAGATTAGTAAAGCCAAACCTTGCGCGCCCCAAACAGTAGCTGAACCCGTAGGAAAAATAACCGCTATTAGTATCGTATAAACGGGCAAGCGCGCACTACAAGTCATCAAGGGCGAAGCAAAAATGACGGCTAGGCGTTCCTTTGGATCGGCAATGACTCTAGCACTCATGATGGCAGGAATAGCACAAGCCCAACTCGACATGAGGGGAATGATGCTATGGCCGCTAAGTCCAAATCTTCGTAAAAAAGCATCCGAAATAAAGGAAATGCGCGATAGGTAACCCGTCTGTTCCAATACACCTAACAAGAAAAATAGGATAGCAATTTGAGGAATAAAAATCACGACACCACCAATGCCAGGAATCAGCGCATCTGCTACCAGTTCTTGTAGCCATGGAATACCAATCGAATTATTTGCCAATTCGGAAAGGCTACTCATTCCACTATCTATCCAATCCATCGGGTAGCTAGAAATGCTAAATACGGCTTGAAAAACCACAAGCAAAACAGCTAAGAAAATGAATAATCCATAAATAGGATGCAGTAGGATTTTATCCCAACGTTGTGCGCGCGCAATCTGGAGTGGGTTCTCTTCTTGCCGCACATTTTCCTTAATCATGGAATCAATAATCTTAATTCTATGATTATAATCATCTTCCCAAACGCTAAATGCAATTTTATCTACTACGCGGCTACGATATAGATTTTTGTACACTCCATCCTCTATCGAATCATGAAAACTTCTACCTATAGAATTGGGAATTCCGTAGGCCTTTTTATCTACAATTGTTCGGAGTTCTTCTAAGCCTTCGCCTGTTTTCGAGTTCATTAGAATAATCGGGCAACCGAGCCGAGCTTCCAGCTTTCTTTGGTCAATTTGAATCTTATTGCGTTCTAGTTCATCCTTGAAATTGATGATAAGAATAATCGGCAATTGTAAATCCGCTATCTGCGAGTACAAGACCAAACTATCTGCCAATTGCGGGCCATTTGCCACAAAAACGACCACATTTTCTTCGGGCGATAGTTCCAGAATACGTTCCTTAGAAATCAATTCTTCAGGCGAAGAGGTATCTAAAGATTGCAAACCCGGAATATCTATGACTTTATAATCGCCAAATGTTCCAGACTTCACTTCTACCGTCACGCCGGCATAGTTCCCTACTTTTTGGTTGAGTCCTGTGAGCGTATTAAAAAGCGTGGTTTTTCCTGCATTGGGTTTCCCGATTAGCATCAGTTCTCTCCTCATAAGCCTTGGCACACAATTTTTTCAAATTCTTCACTTCGTAAGGATAACATCTTATTGGCTACGGTAAGATTCACCAATTTGGAATAGGTTGGGCTATAATTGAGTGTAAATTGTGTCCCTACCGTCATATTATGCGCCATCAAAAAGGACTTGAATTGATCCGATCCTTTTATCTCTAAAATGATTGCTTCTTTATTGCGTTCCATCTCCGTTATCAATACTTAGTCTAAATAAATGCGAATGTAAGTATTTTTTGAAAAATGTTATAATGAGATAATGCTGTAATGCATCAATGTTTTCCCATTAGTGGATATCAGCATTGGTGGATTAAAAATATTACAGCATTATCTCATTGACGCATTGTAGCATTAAGACCATTAACACTAGTCCAAGCCCATAATATCCGAAACGCCCATTGTGCGCGCTACATTATAGCCTTCTGC
>CALGLY010000685.1 GCA_937959095.1 uncultured Saprospiraceae bacterium | reverse complement strand
TAGTGCCTGTCTGCCGACAAAGGCAGATTCAATCTTTCTTATTTTAGTAAAGTATAAAAAGGCATGAAATCATATAATTCTCCTGCTTCAAACAGGGGTTTATCGCTAGGGAATTCAATAAAACCATCCATACGAGAAGGATTCACGATATCACCTGATCCATTGCCACGTTCTACTTTGGCATAGCAATAGCCATCCGCTTGAAAGCTTAGTTTGGCTTGTGCAAAATAAGTCAATTCGGGTTTGAAATGTACGGCTTCTGCTAGTTTCACTTTGATACTATTGGGCTTTACATCTCCTATACATTGCTTCCACCACGGAATAAAATATTTATGAAAGCAAGCCAATGTAGATACTGGATTACCTGGAAAAGCAAAGACTAATTTCTCCTCGCGTTTCCCGAACCAAAAGGGTTTGCCAGGACGTTGTTTTATTCTATGAAAAAGCTTGGTAAATTGCAAGGCATCCAAAGCCGCAGGAATAAAATCAAATTTCCCTTTCGATACACCACCACTCATAAGCAGAATATCGTAATCGACTACGACTTGTGCCAAACGACTTTTTATAGCTTCCAAATCATCTTGAAAATGAAAAGCGGTACTTTCTAGTCCTAGTTCGCGCAATCGTGCTTGCAGCATATAGACATTGGAACGGCGAATTTGGTGTGGTTTAGGAATCGTATCAATTTCCACCAATTCTTCTCCTGAAGAAATGACTGCGATGCGTGGAGTACGCTTTACCGCTACTTCTGATTTACCTACGGTAGCTAAAATATTAATATCAATCGCTTTGATGCGAGTTCCTGCTTGGAGCAGGGTTTCGCCTCCCGAAAAGTCGCGCCCTTTTTTATGGATATTTGCATCTGCTTTTATATCCGCTAAAATTTTAAATGCGCCATCGAATTCTTCTAAATCTTCATATCGAATCACTGTATCTGTGTCTGTGGGTAACACCGCACCCGTCATAATTTCGATACAATTTTCGGAATTTTTCAACTGCAATTGTGGCGCACCTGCCGCACCTACTGCCTCTACTTTAAATACTCGCTTCCCTTTCGCATAAGTGGAATAGGCAATCGCGATGCCATCCATGCACACCCGATTAAAAGGCGGTAAGGCACGATCAGCAAAAATATCTTCTGCCAGTATTCTGCCTACTGCTTCTGCTAGTGGTACAGTCTCTACACCAAAATCTCTTTGGTGATTTAATACTATATTTAAGGCTTCGGTTGTGCTAATCATTTATAGGATATTTTGTTCTTTTGCTTATCGGCAAAGAAACTTCGTTTTTTGATAAAATCTTGTAGACGAAAAAAAACGTTT
The DNA here is from genome assembly GCA_937959095.1 of uncultured Saprospiraceae bacterium. GTDB lineage: Bacteria > Bacteroidota > Bacteroidia > Chitinophagales > Saprospiraceae > JAAUTG01. Next base: position 1,420 of record CALGLY010000685.1, on the reverse strand, counting down.
ACGGAATTTGTCAGAGAATCAAAAAAAATAAATCATGAACTTCACAGAGATAAAATACGAGCGCAAAGACGCAATTGCATATATCAGCTTAAATCGTCCAGCAAAATTAAACGCTTTGACAGAAGTAATGCTCAAAGAGTGGAAAAACTTGCTTCAGGAACTCGAACAAGATGAAAGTTGTCGCATTGTAATCGTGAAAGGCGAAGGAAAAGCCTGGTCAGCAGGTGTTGATTTATCAGTATTTCAGCGCACTAAAGTAGAGCCAGGTTATCAAATGTGGCTGGATGGCGTAGCTATTATGGATGCACTAGAGCGTATGCCACAGGTAACTATTGCCATGGTAAATGGCTATACTTTCACGGGTGCATTGGAAATTATGATGGCATTCGATCTGGTAGTCGCTGCTGATGAAGCAAAATTGGGGGACACGCATAGCAAATGGGGAATTCAACCAACTTGGGGAATGACACAACGCCTGATGCAGCAAGTCGGGAAGCGAAAAGCGAAAGAATTATCCTTTACCGCAGAAGCTATATCGGGTACAGAAGCAGCGAGAATTGGCTTGGCGAACAAGTCTGTGCCTTTAGTCGATTTGCAGACTACGGTGGATGAATTGACTGCAAAAATACTAGGCAATAGCGGGCAAACAATTGCTTTGCTAAAAGACCTATATCAATACGGAAGTACGCATAGCATCACAGAAGGTCTAGCCTATGAAGCTAATTATGAGTTTGTGAATACGGATAAGGTAGATACTTTGAAGAACTTTAAGAAGGAGATTTAGAAGGATTATCTAGAGTCTAAAAACAAAATTGGAAGGTTGACTTTCGCAATTTGTACTAAGTTGTACGATAAACAGTAATGCTGTAAAACTCTCTAATAAACAGAATTGTTGTAACTTTGATGAAAACTGAATACATCCTATGAAGTGGATAGAAGAATTAGAAAAATATTTTGATGATATTTCCTCTGAATTACAGCCAGAGGTACGCGCTTTTTTGGATGAATACTATGAAAAAAAAGATACGCATTCTGCTACCTCTTTGGAAGGATTGAGTGATGAAGAACTAGAAAATCTTTTTTACCTAGAATCAGATTATATTGATATAGATTTTTATTCTGATAAAATCGTACTATGTAAAAATCTTAGGGTTTTAAAATTTTCGGACATAATAAGTGAGTTTGACTTCCTAGAAAATTTAACAGAATTAAGAATTCTTGATTTATCATCAGTAGAAGGAAAGCATAACTTTATTGCACGACTTCCAAAGCTAATTGTTTTTTCTGTAGATAGTCATAGAGAAGAATCAGACTTTCTATCTGAAATTAGACAAGCAAAGAAATTAATCATCTGTTCCGCAATTGGTGGGGCAAATTACTTTTTACAAGAACCACCTACAGTTTTTAGAAATTTTCCTGA
>CALGLY010000684.1 GCA_937959095.1 uncultured Saprospiraceae bacterium | reverse complement strand
ATGAAGAGTCGCTCGATAGTTGTTTTCGTCTCGAAAATATCGCCATCGCAAACGACAATATTTGCGATTTTTCCTTTCGTGAGCGAACCTAATTGGTCTGCCACACCAAAAATTTCCGCTGGTACTATCGTCACTGCTTTTAGAGCTTCTTCCTTACCCATACCATAGGCTGCTGCAAAACCTGCATTGAAGGGCAAGTTCCGAACATTTTCCGCTTCATCAGTACGAATCGCCACCTTCACGCCTGCGTTCTGCATGATACCTGCGTTTTTGTATGCAATATCATAGCTATCCGAACTGCGACTTGGACGATTCAAAATAGGGCCAGTAATCACAGGAATCTTTGCTTGTGCCAAAGAATCTGCTACTCGCCAGCCTTCCGCTACACCTGTGAACACCACCTTTTTGATGTCCTTCTTTTTCACCCAACGCAGCGCCGAAAGAATGTCTTTATCCTTATTTACTTCTAGCATCAGCATCATATCGCCATTGATAACGCCACGCATCGCCTCCATTTCTGGATTGTATTCGGGCTTCTCATCGGCTTTTGCTGCGCCTGCTATTTTAGCATATAGTACGGCATTGTCCCAAGTGTCGTTTATCTTTTTCAGCTTCTTTTCTTCTTCTTTTTTGCGATCTTCCTCGCTACGTCTGTCCCAGCGTCCGCGACTACCAGAACTTGGATAGCTCATAATCAAGCCCTTGAAACCTGCATACATTTGACCAGGTGTATAGCCAATCAAATTGATAAGTGCTGCTGTCCCAGGAAATAAGCCACCGCTAGGCTTAGAGATGACCGTTGTCACGCCATTCACCCGTGTTACTGGAATAGAAACGGAATTCGGATTGACGGCTGTGAGTGCTTGCATTTGTGGCGTAAAATCTCCGACTTCATTATAATCATTCGTCAAAGAAACCGCTCCTACTTCGGATAGTCCCAATCTTGTGCCGCTATCAATAAGCCCTGGATAGACCCGCTTGCCTGTGCAATCTATTTCGGTTGCACCAGCTTCGGATAGATCTAAGCCTATATTTGCAATTTTGCCGTCTTTTATCAACAAATCGGCGCGTTGCACACCACTTGAAGCGGTGTGAAGTTCGCCATTTTTTAATAGAAATGTTCCGCTTTTTGCCTTTTCTATCTGGGCATCTGCCTGAAAGAAAGCAGCAAAGCAGAACAGTATGATGATTATTTTTTTCATTTTATTCATTTGAACCTGCCTTTGCCAGCAGGCAGGCGCAGAGGCGCAGAGATTTATTAAATCTAAATTTTCTCCCTTTTCGCATCTCTGTGTTTAATAGAAAAATTAATGTCACTATTCAGCAGAGCAAAGATTGGGGAGATTAAAAGTCGTATTTTAAGTCTCTCTTCTCTCAACGAAGTGGTCTCTACTCCCTGCCCGACCGGCAGGCGGGTCTGTTCTAAATAGTTACTAATGCTCATGCGAATGTTCGAAAAATTCAAAGACATCTTGCATACAACGATCATTATCGTGGTGGTGCGAGCTTTGGTGCATATAAGAAGGCATCGCTTTTTCTGGATCGATTTCTAGGCGCACATCTGGTGCATCTTCCTTAATATCGAACCGAACAATCCCATCTACTATCGTCATTTGCGGAATCGCATAGACGGATAATGGATGCCCTTTGAAAATCGCAATGTCGCCTTCTTTTCCTTCCTCTATCGAGCCTACGCGCTTATCAATTCCTAGCTGAATCGCAGGATTAATTGTTATCAATTTAAGTGCATCATTATCCGATAGTCCACCATAGCGTTGCGTCTTCGCTGCTTCATGGTATAGGTGACGAATCAATTCCCCTGAATCCGAATTGATAGAAGTGACTACGCCATTTTCCATCAAGATAGCTGCATTATAAGCTGTCGAGTAGTATACCTCAAATTTATATGCCCACCAATCCGCAAATACAGAAGCCATTGCGCCAAATTCTGCGAGTTCAGGAGCTACTTTGAAGCCTTCATTTACGTGCTGAAAACAAATTTTCTTTACCCCAAAATCACCCAACACTTGCATTAGCATATAAATTTCATCGGCACGGTAAGAGTGGCAATGCACGATGATATCGCCTTTCAAAATATCCGCCATCGTTTCCATTCGACGGTCATATTTTGGAGGCAAAGCAGTAGGGTCGCTAGCCTTCATTTTTGCATACTTCGCCTTTGCTTCCATATAGTTTTTTGCTTCCGAGAAAGCATTGCGAAACACTTGCTCTACGCCCATACGTGTAGAAGGCTGAATTTTAGCCCCTTCTCCGTGTACACGCATTGGGTTTTCGCCTAAGGCAAACTTGATGGTACGTGGTGCATCCTCCATATGCAAGCCCATCGGATCGGTCACGCCCCAACGGTGCTTTAGTGTTTGGCACTGTCCACCAATCGCATTCGCAGAGCCGTGCATTGCGTGAGAAATCGTCACACCACCTGCTAAGGCGCGATAAATTCCCACATCGAATGGATTGACGGCATCGCCTACCCACACTTCTGCGGTCACGGGTGCAGTTGCTTCATTCACGGCATCAATAGCGATGTGCGAATGCGCATCAATAATTCCTGGCATCACGTGCATGCCTTCGGCATCTACTTCTTTCGTGCCACTGGCTGCTTTTAGATTTTCTCCAATCTGCTTGATTTTTCCGTTTTCAATCAGCACATCGGTATTCTCTAGCACGCCCCCCGTGATGGTGATGACCGTGCCATTTTTGATGAGTATATTTCCTGTTTCTGCTTGACTAAATCCGAATTGGATAGCACATATAGCGAACAAGAATATTATTAATCGCTTCATATTATTCTTTTGGAATTGAAAATTGAAAATGGAGAATTATCTCCATGCCATTTCAATTATCAATTTTTAATTTTCAATTATTCATTTTCAGGATCAGCCGTGCGTTTTCCATCTATTTCAAAAGAACCCATTGCGCCCACACTTGCTGTGCCTTGGTAGTCTTTTCCATCAAAATCGAGTTCAAACTCTACAGTCATGCCCCCTGCATCTATCGTGAAAGTCACTGTGCTATCATCCACTTCTACATCACTTAAATCTTCTGCCTCATCGCTTCCTTGTGGGTCAGACATCGTGCCACTCCAGCTGCCATCTTCATGCGAGAAAGTGAGTGTACCTTTCATCTGTTGCCCCATCGCATTCATATTGTAGCTCCATTCGCCTGCTATCTTATTTATGGCTGCTTTATCTACGGGTGCATCGGCATCGCCTGCTGCTTTTTTCTTCTTCTTTGGCTTAGCGTCATACTCGAATAATTGCCCATCCACGAAGACATAGCGTACATTGGAATCCTTTTCAAAGTAAGGCGAATCCGATACTAGCAAATTAGCTACTTTCCCTTTTTCTACCGTTCCCGCTACTTTATCAATACCTAGCATTTTTGCAGGAATAGTCGTCAAAGCCGCCAGTGCTTGTTCCTCTGTCAAACCTGCTTTTATCATCCGTCCGATATTCGCACGAATGTCTTTCGCCTTTACATTTAAAGTAGAAAAGCCATATTCCACGCCTTTAATTGCTAATACAGCAGCCTGTGTTTCGTATTGCTCCATCGCTTTTGCACGACGAGCTTCTAGGGCTTCCATCTCCTTTTCAGCAATAGTCAGTTCTTTCTTTTCCTCGTCTTCGTCTTCTTTCGCCTCTTTTTTCTTTTCTTCCTTCTTTGCAGCAGGTAAGTCTAAAGAAAGCATTACAGGCGTATTCTTCAATTTATCTGCATAATCCCATCCTTGTTTCACATCTACTAGTGTGAGGCGGTAGCCCAATTCTTTTTGCAATGCCAATGCTCTAGAAATATCCTTCGCATTCACAGCTTTCATCACTAAGTTTTGGTCGCCTGCAATAACTGGGAAAAATGCCTCTAATACAGGGTCACTCGTTGGGCGACGCATGCCTGCTGCTGCATTTTTTCCATAGCTTTCACTATGTGCTTTAGCTTGTTCTGCCTGATGGTACAAATCGCGCAACTTTGACATCACACCTATCACTGTAGATGGATAGATGCGACCACTTGCACCTTGTAGTTGTGCGAAAAGAGAAATATCTTCTTGCGCTACCATTTCATTACCAGAGTCCCCTGCTAAGAAAAGTAGCGAACCTTTGCCTGGTAACATTCGCCCGCGCGGCATCACCTGCGCTGCAGTGAAACCTAGCTTTCGCATTTCTGCAATAGACTTATCATCTGCTTTGACGAGATCGCGCACACTGCGTTCTGGCTGGATGCCTGCCTTAGCATTTGGTGGATTACCTGGATCTTTTACATCAGGGTCTCTGCCTCGGCGACCAGTGCCTTCTTTTTTTTCTACTTTAGGAATCCCAATATGCGATGCACCGCTTATGAAGCCTGCATATACAAACATAGAATCTGCTTTTATTTGCTTCGCATCGAAAGGAATTTTTACATTTTTTCCGACGGCTTTTATCAGTCCGTCTTTCACGATAATGGTTGCGCCTTCTAGCGTTTCGCCAGGCGATTTCACTACCGTTACATTGGTGAGTGCGAAAGTATTCGTGATGGTAGCACCTTTTTGCGCCCACATCCCGACGACACCGCACAGCATCAAGTAAATGAGAGATAGTTGTTTTAACATAAGAACGATTTGACAAGTAATTCAATTGATAATTGACAATTAAAAATTGACAATGACTCTATATCCAATTACTTATATTGACAATAGGTGATTAAGTAGATGTAAGAAACTCTAAGTACTCGGACACAAATAATATAACAACTAGACGGTCTCTTTTTGCGCGAAACTGCGTTGAGAATACTCGCTATAACCAGTTATGGCTAGCCTCCCATCCCTTCGGGTTCAGGAGTTTTCACTCCTTCATACCTTGCCTCACTCAAAAATAGCCTGGGTCTAGTTGTTACATTATTTATGTTCTACTATTTAACTACTAGTGCATCAACCCATAAATATCATTCAGTTTTATTCGCTTCTTTTCCTGATTTTTATCGTTGTTCGTTGGTTGTATAACCAGTTATGCGCCCTCCTCACGCCTCAAAAATCCGAAAAATAAGACTACCTAAAACTTGAACGCTATTTACGGGTTGATGCACTAGGGTATGAGATACCAATTAAAACTTACATCTACTTAATCATTTGTCAGGCGAAGATAGGAAATTCTAATTTTAGAATTAGGAAAGCAAATTACAAAAGGAATGATTTTGACTTGTCAGGCAGCCCCCACTTCAGAAGTAGTGGAGATAAATTTTTCGGTTTAGTAACGGTCGAAAAATCCCTCCTCCACAATAAGTCATCTTGCTTTTCCGTCTTATTTACACTAACTTTGCATTACAAAGTACTTTAACCAGATAGAAGATGACAGCAAAACATTCAGAACACTTAGATGCCTTGCACGATATTCGGTCGATGATGGAACGTTCTTCGCGTTTTATTTCCCTAAGCGGATTGTCAGGCGTAGCGGCAGGCGTTTTCGCACTTTTAGGAGCAGCAGCAGCCTATTGGTATTTCGAGTTAGTGCCGTTTAGTGGCCCGCGCCCTTATTATGCCGATGCGGCGGATTTTACCAAATTCGGCTTAGATTATGTAAGTTTTTGCTTGCTTGTAGCGGGGCTGGTAGTGGTATTTGCGGTCGGTTTTGGTATTTTTTTCACTACGCGCAAAGCCAAGCGCAAGGGACAACCCATTTGGGATGCCCTCACTCGACGCTTATTGTTGAGTCTTGCTACGCCATTGGCAGCAGGCGGTATTTTTTGTATTGGCTTACTAGAGTTAGGCTTGTTTGGCTTGGTGGCACCTGCTACCCTACTCTTCTATGGTTTAGCCCTTGTGAATGCGAGTAAATACACCTTGCCCGACATTTGGTTTCTAGGAATTAGCGAAATTGTTTTGGGTTTGATTGGTGTTTTTTATATTGGCTACGGTTTAGAGCTTTGGGCAATTGGCTTTGGTATTTTGCACATTGCTTATGGGACATATATGCACTTTAAGTATGGTGGGAAGTAGGGCTAAATCAGGATTTTCAGGATTGCAGAATTTGCAGAATTAAAAAAATGTGATAAATCTTCGATTTATACTGTACTATTACTTTTAGAGAATCGAAGATTTTCTAAAAGAAAAATCCTGAAAATTCTATAATTCCGCAAATCCTGATAAAAGGAGAGAATATGAAAAAAATCATTACCAATCTAAATAAGCGTTTTGATAGTCGGCTGCGACTAGGCATCATGTCTATCCTAATGGTAGAGGATTGGGTTGATTTTAAAACCCTGAAAGAACGCCTCGAAGTGACCGATGGCAATCTCGCGAGCCATATCAAAGCCCTAGAGAAAGAGCAATATATAGAAGTGCGGAAGCAATTTATCGGGCGCAAACCCAATACTTCTTACTGTGCTACACCAGCAGGTCGTCAGGCATTCAATGAACACTTAGACGCACTAGAAGCACTGTTGAATATGAGGAATTAATTTTTTTTGTTTTTTAACTTTGAAAAACAAAGTACTTTTATAAAACAAATCTTATAGTATGAAAAAAGAACTCATCATCACCCTAGTTGCTTTGCTGGCAGCCGTGGCGCACAATGTATTGTTTTGGGAAAGCAATTGGGGGATCAATACCTTATTCTTTAGCGTCATCTTGGTCGGTTTATTAGCCTTTGCCAAGCCTGAATCTTTGCAGTATAGCTATACGCGCATCCTAGCGATAGGCGTACTCATATCGAGCCTTATGGTGACGCTGCACAACCATGAAATTTCCAAGATCGTCTACTCTTTTTCTATCTTTTTATTGATTGGATTTTCGCAGACCCGCGAGATTCGGTTTTTATACTATGGCTTCCTTTTAAGTTTATCTGGTTTCTTTGGAGTGCCTGCTCGTTTCATCCGACAGTCCCGCACT
>CALGLY010000683.1 GCA_937959095.1 uncultured Saprospiraceae bacterium | reverse complement strand
TGATACCATCGGTTATCCATTGATGTCTATCTGAAATACCTACCGAAAAATTGTATTCATTGATGGTATAATTATTCGACACACTTGCTGGATTTATCACATTCCAATAATCGCGATAGAGCGTATAAGGCGCGAGTAATTGCGCAGAAAGTACGTGTGTAGTAAAGAGTAATAGGATAAGTATATATAGATTTTTCATTTGCTTTTTTTGATTTTGAACCATATAAGGCACTCAGAGCATTTAAGTTTTTTTATTAAAAAATCGCTTTGTGATTTTCCTCAAATTTATATGCTCTGAGTGCCTTATATGGTTCAAAAAATTAATCCATTAAATAAATCACGCCACTAATTGGCTCTACTTCCTGATTATCATCAGTCGTTCCTGTGAAGAGAAAGTAGTACGCACCTTGTGGCAGGAGTTCGCCATCGGAATTTCTGCCATCCCAAGCATCGGCTATCGTGCTGCCTCGACGGAGATTGAGTCCTGCGTCAAATTGCCGTACATGCACGATTTGCCCCCATCTATCCACTATCTTTATTGCGCCTTCGGAGAGATTTTTTAAGATCTCAATAGCCCAAAGTGGATTGTTTCCATTCGGTCGCAAAGCACTTCGCCAAGCAAGTACTTCGCTATCCTCAAAGCGTACCAAAATCCGAACATTTGCGCCATCACAAAGCATACCACACACACTATCCGTCACGCAAGCTTGGTAGGTAAATTCGATAGTGACATCTTCTGTCTGATCTATTGTTTTTTCGTATAAAAGTCCGCCCGTAGTATCTAGCACCATGCCGAAATCGGGCTGGGTGAGAATTTCAAATTCTATCAATTCTCTAGGTAAAAGCCGCGCATCGCCATCGAAGAGGAAATCTTTATTTAATAAAATAGCGGTGTTATTCGCTGCCATTTCAAACTCCTTATCTTCCAATTCGGGTTGCGGTAGGTAGTAAATCGTCATGGTATCAATCGCCGTACAGCCATCCGTGAAGACCGTCCAATAGAAGGTATTGTACGCGCCGGGTTGCAGATTACTTACGCTGGCGTTTGGCTGTTCTGGATTGTCAATTCTAGCGGGTGAAGTCGTGACCCAACGCCCTGTAGCACCTGCTGGCAAAACACCTTCTAGCTGTGTTTCGGATTCGCCACAAAGGATTTGATTTTCGCCTGCGGTCACGCCTGTCGTGCTTTCATCCAGAATAATACTAATCGGGCCAAATTGAGGTGATTCACAACCATCTCGTGTATAAGAAACAAAGTAATCGCCTTCGCTTTCTTGCCCGAAAAAGGAGAGGGAATAATTCGCCGTGGTCGTGCTGAACATTCCCATTGGCGTTTCCCAAATAAAACTATCTGCCCCACCTACTATCGCTGCCGTGAGCAATAGACTATCGCCTAAACAGATAATGGTATTCGTCGCTTGCAACTCAATAACTGGCGGTGGCGCGACCCCAAATCGTACCGCTACACCTTCGGAAATTGCGATACATGAGCTTGCTAAATCTACATTACCAGCACCATCATCGTCACCCACTACCGCTGTGATATAATAGGTCGTTTCGGTCTGCATGAGACCAGGTAAGAATTCAAACATCGGCTCATTCGCACGGGCTATGATTTGATTGCCAATGCTCGTAGGCGAGCCATTGTGTAGTATGAATTGGCGCGTATCATTCGCTTCTAGGACTTCATTGGTCGCGTCATAAGTCGCGCTTACAGGCTCCGTCTCGCAAGTATTCAAAAGTTGCCCTTCTAGTGTTCCTACCGCAGAAAGACAAGCCGCTTCGCAAGTCAATTCGACTTCAAGGCGTGCTTCGCAATTATTTGCATCCGTCACAAGTACTTCATAAATACCTTCTCCTATATCTGTTATATCTTCTGTCGTCGCGCCATTCGACCAAGCGAAAACATAAGGCGCGTTTCCACCTGTGACGGCTATCGCAATACCGCCATTTTCCACATCACAATCGGGCATTATAGTTTCGATTAATTCGATACTTGGCGCATCTGATGGATTCACTGCTATCGCATCATTTATGAAGGTACAGCCTTGCGCGTCCGTTAGCGTTACGCCATATAAACCCGCTTCTAGATTTTCTAAATTGGTAGCTATCGCATTCGTAGTCCACATAATCGAGAAAGGCGCGGCAACATTAGATATATCAAGCGTAATACTGCCATTGGCTTCGCCACAAATCGTATGTTGTACCTCGATGCCTACTTCTAAAGCTTCGGGTGCAGTGATTTCAATACTTGTCGTTGTGCTGCATTCATTGGCATCCGTCAACTCTAAAGTATAAATTTCTGCGCCTACATTTTCCAGACTTTCCGTCATCGCGCCATTCGACCAAAGGTAGTTGTAGGGTACTGTGCCGCCACTTGCAATAGCAGTTATTGTCGCGTTTTCATCGCCATTACAAGCCAAACCATTGCTTGATAAATCTAAAATCAAAGCTGGAAATACGCCTAGTGTTAGCGCGATACGCTCACTCGCACAGCCTGTACCTGCCTCTACTGCTTGTACGAAATAGGTACCTGCTTGTGGTGGCGTGAAGCTCGTGCCACGTGTTAGGAATTCACCGCCTGTAGCTGCATCATACCACTCTGCTGTTTGACTATCGAAAACATCAATAAGTAGCGTTCCTAATACTTCGCCTTCACAAATAAAGACATCACCGAAATTAGTTGGTGGCTCTACAAATGGACAATCGCAATCAGGTGGTGATACTTCACGTGTCGTGACGCAGTCCGTTTCCGCATCTTGAATAGTGATAACTATACTTTCGGTTATTGGAATACCTGTAATCAGGTAAGAACTTTCTGTTTCTGTAATCACTTCACCTAAAGTCGAATTCACTTCTGCAAAAAGAGTACTGAAAAAGCGCACTTCATAAGTCATCCTATCATCCGAACAATCCACGCTAAGTTCGCTAATCGTTGGCACAGCGTTTACAATAACTTCTATTGCTGTGATGCCTGAACAGCCGACTTCATCCGTGGCAGTTACTTCATAAATTCCTGCTTCGCTGACTGTAATTGTATCGCCTGTTTGTCCTGTATTCCAAATATATTCTATGCCACCGCTTGCAGTTAAAATCGTAGTCTCGCCTTCGCAGATTTGTAATTCTCCACTAATTGTAATATTCGGAAGGGGGAAAATTTCATAACGTAGTTCTACCAATTCGCTCGTGCAGCCTGTCGCTAAATCTACCGCTTGAGCGAAGTATGTACCTGTGATTTCGGGCTGAAAAAAGAGGGTACTTTCTGCTAATAAATTGCCTGCTACATCGAACCAATTAACCGTAGAAGAAGCATCAACGGCTACTTCCAATCCAATCGATTCGCTATTCGCGCATAAGCTGACATTTTCACCGAAGGGTTCATCTACAAATGGACAATCACAATCAGGTGGCGAAACTTCGCGCATACTGAAACAGGCAATTTCTTCCTGCTCCACTCGAATAGAAAGGGTATCTTCTATCGGAATGCCTATAATAAGGTACGAACTTTCGGTTTCCATAATGACTTCCCCTGCGGATGCTGTTGCAATAGCAAAAAGATCCGTCGCAAGACGAACTTCATAGGTCAAAAGGTCTTCGGAACAGGTCGTTTCAAGTTCTCCAATAAAAGGCAACTGTTGCACAAATACTTCTACTATTTCACTATTCAAGCAGCCATTCGCATCGCTTGCAATGACTTCATAAGCACCCGCTTCGCTGACTTCGATACTTGCGCCATTTTCGTCTGTATTCCAACTATATTGTTCGCCGCCGCTTGCGGTAAGGATTGTCGTTTCGCCTTCGCAAATCTCGAATTGTCCAGCAATTCTGATTTGTGGTAAAGGGAAAATTTCATAACGCAATTCGGTCAATTGGCTGGTGCAATTTGTGATTGGGTCAATCGCTCTTGCGAAGTAACTTCCTGCGACATCTGGTATAAGAATTGTGCTATTTGCAAGCAATAAATTTCCTTCTGCATCGAGCCAGTTCACTTGCAAACCTTCGCCTACGCTTACACTTAATTCTTCAGAAGCATCACCCATACAAAGCATCACATCCTCGCCTTCGGGTGCAGCAATGAAGGCACAAGAACAATCTGGTGGTGTCAATTCGCGCGTAATAAAACAGCCCGTTTCTTCCTCCTGAATTGTAATCGTAATCGCACTTTCAATTGGGATGCTTTCAATCCGATAAAAATCATCGCCCTGCGGTAATACTTCTCCTTCGGATGCCTCTACAACGGTATTCGGTGACGTATTAAAACTTACTTGATAAGTCGCTAAATCAGGCGCGCACTCAGGTGTTATTTCGCTAACTGTCGGCAAGGCATTCAGAACTACTTCCACTTCCGTACTCGCTTCGCAGCCGTTTTCATTCGTGATAGTTAGTTCATAAATACCTGCTTCACGTACCTCTATTCGATCGCTTTGTGCAAAATTACTCCATTGGAAAGTCACGCCACCACTTGCAGTAAGTACGGTGCTTTCACCTTCGCAAATATTCGTATTGCCTGTAATCACTACTTGAATTGGAGGGAATTCGCTTACCGTAACGGTTGCGCTATTTTGACAGCCGTTCTCGCCGATGCCTGTCACGGTGTACGTTCCTGCTCCTACTGTGATGCTTGTGCTACCTTCGTCTATATTCCAAAAATATTGCGTGCCGCCACTTGCTACTAAGGTCGTCGTTTCGCCTTCGCAGATTTGTAGTTCGCCACTAATTGTAATATTCGGAAGCGGTGAAATTTCATAACGCAATTCTGTTAATGCACTCGTGCAGTCATTTTCAGGGTTTATTGCTTGCGCGAAGTAACTGCCTGTTTCCATAGGACTAATTGATGTCGTATTTTCTGCTATCGTAGCTCCTGCGGCATCTGTCCAATTAACCGTTAAACCATCTTCCACAACTACACTTAAAGGTAAATTATCTTCATTCGCACAGAAACCCACATCTTCCCCTTGCGGACTTGGAATATCGGGACAAGCACAATCTGGCGATGCTACTTCACGACTGATGAAACAGCCTGTGTCTTCATTCGCTACACTAATTATTAGGTTTGTACCAAGTGGAATATTTTGTACGGTATAAATGCCTTCATTCAAGCTTATTAAGTCACCTATATTTACATCTACATTATTTATTATTTCTGTAAAAAAACTGACTTCGTAATTCATCAAATCACTCGTACAAATACTACTTAGATTTTCGATACGTGGTAATTGATTCACGACTACTTCTACCTCCGTACTCGCTTCACAACCATTTTCGTCCGTAATAGTTACTTCATAAATACCCGCTTCTCGCACTTCTATTCGATCGCTTTGTGCAAAATTGTTCCATTGGAAGGTCACACCACCGCTTGCTGTAAGTACGGTGCTTTCGCCTTCGCAAATATTTGTATTTCCTGTAATTGCTACTTGGGTTGAGGGGAATTCGCTTACCGTGACTATCGTGCTATTTTCGCAACCGTTCTCGCCGATGCCTGTCACGGTGTACGTTCCTGCTCCTACTGTGATGCTTG
>CALGLY010000682.1 GCA_937959095.1 uncultured Saprospiraceae bacterium | reverse complement strand
TGCAACTCTATTCTACATTAGCAGGCGTATATGAAGCAATGTATATGACCTTTATCAACTACGAAGAAGAATATAATTTTTACGGCAATATACTTTCGCGATATAAGTCCAAAAATCTCCTTGAAATTGGAAGCGGAACGGGGAATTTAGCTCGCCTTTTTGAAGAAAATGGATATAACTATCAGGGCATGGATTTGAGTAATGAAATGATAGCCATTGCCAAAAAAAAGTCGCCAGAAAGCACCTTTACAGAAGGGGATATGCGCGATTTCAAGTTGAATGATTTAGTCGATAGCGTTATCATAACTGGGAGAACAATTAGTTATCTGTTGACAAATGAAGATGTAGTTTCTACCTTTAAAAGCATTTCCAAAAACTTAGAAAAAAGCGGCATTTTAAGCTTTGATTTTATTGATGCGAATAGATTTATCCCTAAAATTTCAGCAGATAAAAAAATAATACATGAGGCGATGTATAAGGATGTACAATACGTTCGAGAAAGTAAATGGGAAGTGAATTTGAAGAACGGAATGGATTTCACTTGGCATTCCATCTATAATAAACAAGAAGGAAATAACTTGATCAAGATAGCGGAAGATACATCTACGGTAAGAACCTTTACGAGGAATGAAATAGAAATTTTGCTTACCTTAAATAATTTCAAAATCAAAGAATTTATTGATAAAGCAGCTTATGCTTTCCCTACTTATGTGGTGGTGGCGGAGCGTTGCTAAGGCAAATTAAAATAACAAATTAGCCATTTTATTAATTTAGTTTGCCTAAAAAACAGCACATGAATAATTTACATATCTATCTCTCCTTTTTTCTAGTCATCTTTCTTATGTCTTGTGCGGCGCAAGAGAAGCAAAAATCAGCAGCAAAAACAACAGCAACGGAAGAGCTTCCTTTTACACTGGATTCAGAAGGGTTAGAACGAGATGCTGCCGTTCAAATAGCCGAATATGTAGTAGAAATAATGGAAGACAGCAAAGGAAATCTATGGTTCGGAACAATGGGCTATGGAGCAGCGCGCTACGATGGAGAAACACTCACTTACTTTTCAATAACGGACGGCTTGCCTGGCAATACCGTAGCCAGTATTGCGGAAGATAAAGCAGGAAATATGTGGTTCGGCACGCACACTGGCGCGTCCAAATATGATGGAAAAAGCTTTACTAATTTTGGAACTAAAGAAGGCTTATCTGGTCCTGGCTGTAATATACTTGTAGATAGCAATGGAAACATTTGGGCTGGCACCAATCATGGAGCGTTTCGCTATGATGGCACGAAATTTTCTAAGTTTGAAATCCCAAAACCTATCATAGAAAAGCCCTCTTACAAATGGGAAGCGGGTAAAATTTGGAGCTTAATCGAAGACAGCAAAGGCAACATTTGGTTTGGTCGAGATGGCTACGGAGCTTGTAAATTTGATGGCACTTCCTTCACGCATTTCACTCAAAAAGATGGACTATGCAGCAACAATGTAAGCAGCATCGTAGAAGATAGTCAGGGAAATATGTGGTTTGGATCGCTCACTTCCGATTTTCCTGAATCCATCAAAGTCGGCGGCTTGAGTCATTATGATGGGGAGAATTTTACGCAATTTCCAGCGATAGAAGGACTTAGTGAAAATGACATTTACACCATCTATAAAGACAAATCGGGTAAGGTGTGGATAGGAGCAATAGGGGTGGGCGCGTATCGCTATGATGGAGAACAATTCGAACTTTTTAAGGAACGGGAACGAGAAGACCTAACCTATAGTTTTGGGCTTCAATCAATTTTAGAAGATAAAAAAGGGCGACTTTGGTTCGGGTTTTCTGGTGGGCTTTTTCACTTCAATGGAACCTACTTTATAAATGTGACAAAAGCTGGCCCGTGGGAATAATCTGTAAGGAAGTAATTGTAAAAGGTATACAGCTATTGAATTGAAGAAAGTAGGGTAAACTATAAAAGGGAAGAAAATGAATTTAATAATCGTTTGCGGGCCACCAGCATCAGGGAAAATGACTGTCGGGCAAGAATTGCAAAAACTGACAGGGTTTAAGTTATTTCATAATCATATGTCCTTAGTACACTGTAACAAAAGTTTATTTGTATTTTGACTAAGCTTATTTTTTTAGTATTCGAGGCGCAAAATTGGGAACATAACTGGTTATGAAGCCCGATTTTGGAACGAAGAAAACTGGAAAAAAAAGCAGTCATAAATGCAAAGAAATTTCTGTTACAGTGTACTTAGAATTGGTGAATCAATTCTTTGATTTTGGAACGCCTAACTTTAGAAATTTAGACAAGAAAATCAGGTTTAATATCTTTGAAGAAGTTGCAAATAGTAAGCTAGAAGGACTGATTTTCACGATGGTATGGGCATTTAATGAAGCAGAAGACGAAGCTTATATAGATGAAATAATAGCAATTTTTGAAAAAAAAAATCCCAAGGTGTGTTTCGTAGAATTAGTCTGTAATTTAGAAGAGCGACTACGAAGAAACAAGCACGAAAATAGACTACACCACAAAGCCTCTAAAAGAGATGTGGAAGCCTCTGAAAAACGCTTATTATACCATGATGGAAAATATAGAATGAATTCCCAAGAAGGTGATCTTCAGGATAAATCAATGTTTAAAGTTCATAATACCAATTTAACGGCAACAGAAGCAGCAGAGAAAATTATTACCTTTTATGAGCTCACAACTACTTTTCCTAATCCTATTAATGAGTTGTCAAACTAGGAACAACTATTTGAGATATTTGAAACATATCTCCTTTGGACTGTCTGGTTTTGAACACCTCAAATTACCTATTTTAGTCGCTTTTGACTAATTAACGGGATTTGCCTGAGAATCAAAATAATCAATTCAGACAGTCACTTCTACCCGCGAATCATCCTTCCCTTCCAGCACCGTGCTACCCATCAGGTAGGTATCCACCGCTTTTGCGGCCTCGCGCCCTTCGCTGATTGCCCACACCACGAGCGATTGCCCGCGTCGCATATCACCTGCGGAAAAAATGCCTGCTACGGAAGTGGCGTAGTCGGTTGTTTGTACATTACCGCGTCCATCCAATTCCAATCCGAATTGTTCCAACATACCTTTTTTCTGTGGGTGTAAATAGCCAATTGCAAGCAATGCTAATTCGCAAGGAATTTCTCGTGCAGAACCTTCTACTTCCACGAAACGAGAACGTTTTCCTTTTTCAAATTGCCATTCGATGTCTACGAGTTCTACGGCTTTGAGTTTGCCGTTTTTATCGCCTATGAATTTTTTGGTCAAAATTGCCCATTTCCGTTCGCAGCCTTCTTCATGGGAAGAGGAAGTGCGGATTTGCATTGGCCAAAGCGGCCAAGGTGTCTCTTCCGAACGGCTTGCAGGTGGCTTGACTAGGAGTTCAATCTGCGTGACGTTCTTCGCGCCATGTCGGTTGGATGTTCCCACACAATCCGAGCCTGTATCACCGCCACCTATGACGAGGACATTTTTATTTTTTGCAGTTAATGTGCCAGCTTTGGGGATGTTGTCACCTGCTACACGTTTATTATTTTGCTTCAAAAAGTCCATGGCAAAGTGAATGCCTTTCAAGTTGCGTCCATCAATCGGTAAATCACGCGGAACGGTAGAACCACCACATAGCACTACTGCATCGAATTCTGCTTGTAGTTCCTTCGCGCTGATGTCCACACCAATATTAGTACTCGTGCGAAAGCGTACGCCTTCCGCTTCCATCATTGCTACTCTGCGCTCTACGACCCATTTTTCCAATTTAAAATCAGGAATGCCATAGCGGAGCAAGCCCCCTACTCTATCGTCGCGCTCAAAAACGGTCACGAAATGACCTGCTTTATTCAACTGCGCGGCTGCCGCCAAACCCGATGGACCAGAACCTACTACAGCCACCTTTTTACCCGTTCGCACCGTCGGTGGTTTCGGACGAATGTAGCCTTTTTCATAAGCTACCTCGGCTATCGTTTTTTCGATATGCTCAATCGCTACGGGTGGCTGATTGATGCCCAACACACAAGCCGATTCGCAAGGCGCAGGACAGATGCGTCCCGTGAATTCAGGGAAATTATTGGTGGAACTCAAAATCTCAAAAGCCAGTTCCCAATTCTCTTCATAGACGGCATCATTGAACTCTGGGATGATATTTCCTAAAGGGCAACCATTATGGCAAAAGGGAATCCCACAATCCATGCAGCGCGAGGCTTGCGTGGTCGTTTTTTCTACTGGAAATTCTTCGTATATCTCCTTATAGTCACCCACTCTGACCTTCGGGTCGCGTGCGGATGGTAATTCTCTCGTATGTGTTAAAAACCCTTTTGGATTGCCCATTTTTCTAGATTTGAGATGTGAGACGCGAGATATGAGATTTTTGGATGCTTCCGCAGCTCATATATCGTCCAAATATTGCTTGTAAAAAAATCGCTGATAGATAATTTTTCCATCTTTCCACTTTTGTAAAAAGGCTTCTTCTAAGCGTTTCTTGCCTAATTTTTTCGAGTGAAATCGAATGGTCATTATACCCCAAACGCTAGCTGTTGCTTCGTCTATTACACAATCACTAAGTTTCGTTTCGACAGCATGTACCCCTTCAAAATTCTGTACTTCCATCGCCAGTAATCGTGTTTTACCTTGTATTGGTGCATCTGAATTTTCAATTTGTACTATATCTTCTGCGTAGTAATCTTCCATTATTTGTAGATAGTCCGCGCTTAGCTGCCCAATCTCCCGTACGTTCTAATAGTTGAACATATGCTTGAAATCTAGTTTCCATTTATCAAGTCTTCTACAACTTCATCCTCTACGACCTTGATTGTTGGATAATAATCCGTCGTATTTTCCTCGATTACTTTTTTCAAATTTTCGATATTTTCGGCTTCTTGTGTCGTAAAAGCCCTCCCTAATTTCTCCATGATGGCAAACATAGCGCGCGATATTATAGACTTGCCAATCACTTTAGAATCTGTAGTTATCTTTGTTGTTCCATCCTTTTCTTCAAAAGAAGTCGTTTGCACAAAATCCATGAAATCGCTATCGAAATCTAAGGTAACATGGTCAAATTCGTTCAAGGATGTAATCGTTTGTATCATTTCAAAATCATCTTCCTCTTCGCTTGGCTTCACTATAACTTTATACTTGCTCCCAACTGCTCCTTCTTCTCCACTAATCAATTCAATACTCTTAAACCCAGCGAGCCATTGCTCAAACTTAGACGCATCCTGCATGACCGCCCAAGCTTCCTTAATCGGCTTATCTACGGTAATACTATGACCGTATTTGACAAAAGGATTCATAAAGCCCATTGCGAAAAATAGAATTACGAGTGCAATAATTGCATAAAGGACGTATTTCAAAATTTTCATTTGTTTATGTTTTTGTATTAGAAAAAATGAACTAAAAATAGGCTTTGCATCAAGCATTTTCAATTCAGGTGTTCCTACAAAAATAACATACAAATGACTAGGCGGCAACCTTCGCGACCTTTTCCTTCTTCGATTTTTCTTTCTGCTCCTGCAATACCCGCTTATAATCACGCGGCATGACTTTGGTAAAATGCTTGCTTTCTGTTTTCCAATTGTCCAAAATATGTAGCGCGACGCTGCTATCCGTATATTGAAAATGTTTAGAAATAAGCGTTTTTAATTCCTCTGCATCTGCTTTAGAAAGCGGGTCTAAATCCACCATTTCCGCATTACAATTTTCTTCAAATTTGCCTTTCGGATTATAGACGTAAGCAATGCCGCCACTCATACCTGCCGCGAAATTCTTACCTGTTTCACCAAGGATAACCACGCGACCACCTGTCATATACTCACAACCATGATCGCCGATGCCTTCGATGACCGTATGTACGCCCGAATTCCGCACAGCGAAGCGTTCCCCTGCTTTACCGCGTATAAAGGCTTCGCCCGAAGTCGCGCCATAGAAAGCGACATTCCCGATGATGATATTTTCGTGTGCTTCAAATTTTGCGTTACGATCAGGACGCACGACGAGCCGCGCACCAGAAAGCCCTTTACCGAAATAGTCATTCGATTCGCCTTCTAGGATGAATTCTAGACCTTTCGCACCAAATGCGCCGAAGCTTTGTCCTGCTGAACCTCGGAAGCGGTACTTAATTGTACCATCGGGTAAGCCTTGACTGCCGTATTTTTTCGCCACTTCATTCGATAGCATCGTGCCTGTAGCTCTATCCACATTTCGGATAGGAAAATCCGCACTGATGCCCTTGCCATGATTCAGCGCAAGCCGCGCTTTATTGATAAGCCTTAAATCTAAAATCTGCTCCAAGCCATGATCTTGCTCCACCGATTTATAGACTTTTGCATCTTCTTCCACGGGTTCTTTATAAAGGATTGGACTTAAATCAAGTTGCTTGTATTTCCAATAATTTACGCCTTTCTTGAAGCGCAGTAGTTCCACTTTTCCTACCATTTCATCTACGGTACGGAAGCCCAGTTGTGCCATGTATTCGCGGAGGTCTTCTGCTAAGTAGGTGAAAAAGTTGATAATGTGTTCTGGCTTGGCGGTGAAGCGTTTCCGTAGGTCAGGATTTTGTGTAGCAATACCGACAGGACAGGTATTCATGTGGCATTTACGCATCATAATGCAGCCCTCCACTACAAGCGCGGCAGTAGCTACGCCCCATTCTTCTGCACCCAAAAGCGTGGCAATTGCTAGGTCGCGTCCTGTACGGATTTGTCCATCGGTTTGGACACGTACACGATCACGGAGTTTGTTTTTTACGAGGGTTTGGTGCGTTTCTGCCAAGCCCAATTCCCACGGCAAACCTGCATGACGAATAGAACTCAAAGGCGACGCACCCGTTCCGCCATCGTGTCCCGAAATCAAGATAGCATCCGCATGTGCTTTCGCTACACCCGATGCGATAATGCCCACGCCTGCTTTGGAGACCAGCTTTACATTTATACGTGCTGCGCGATTGGCATTTTTTAAATCAAAAATAAGCTGCGCTAAATCTTCGATGGAATAGATATCGTGGTGCGGTGGTGGCGAAATCAAACCTACTCCTGGTGTCGAGTGTCGGACGCGCCCAATCCACTCATCGACTTTATGCCCTGGCAGTTGTCCGCCCTCTCCGGGTTTCGCGCCTTGTGCCATTTTTATTTGGAGTTCCTCGGCATTGGTGAGGTAATTTATGGTGACTCCGAAGCGTCCCGAAGCAACTTGTTTAGTAGCAGAGCGTTCCCAATCGCCATTCTCTTTTTTAGCGAAGCGCATTTCATCTTCCCCGCCTTCGCCACTATTGCTTTTCGCGCCTATGCGGTTCATTGCAATCGCTAAAGTCGAGTGTGCTTCATGCGAAATAGAGCCGAAAGACATCGCGCCTGTCACGAATCGTTTTAGGATATTTTCTATTGGTTCTACTTCATCTATAGAAATAGAAGCTGCTTTTCGGAAGTCTAATAAGCCACGTAACGTAAAGGCTTTTTTGGTTTGTTCATTGATGAGTGCCGCATATTTTTTATAGGCAGTATAATCTGCTTTTCGGGCAGCATGTTGAAGCAAATGCACCGATTGCGGATTGAAAATATGCACTTCTCCCCGTCGTTTCCATTGATAAATACCGCCATCTTGTAGCTGTGGACGAGCGGCAGCTTTTTCTGGAAAGGCAAGTTTATGCCATGCCAAAGCTTCTGCTGCAATGCCATCGAAACCTACGCCTTGTATACGAGAAACCGTGCCAGTGAAACACTTTTCTACCA
This sequence comes from uncultured Saprospiraceae bacterium, assembly GCA_937959095.1. Lineage (GTDB taxonomy): Bacteria > Bacteroidota > Bacteroidia > Chitinophagales > Saprospiraceae > JAAUTG01. The sequence continues at coordinate 2,499 of CALGLY010000682.1, read as the reverse complement.
CTTCACTATGAATACCTAAAGCCTCGAAAATCTGCGCACCTTGATAGGATTGCAAAGTAGAAATGCCGATTTTAGACATGATTTTCAAGATGCCTTTTCCAATCGCTTTATTATAAGTCTGGAAAATTTTATCGAGCGACATATCTTCTCCGAAGAGGTTCTTTTTATGCAAAGAAGCCAAAGTCGAGAACGTCAAATAGGGATTTATCGCACTTGCACCATAGCCTATAAGGGTAGCAAAATGATGCGTTTCGCGGATGTCCCCTGCTTCTACTACAATGGACGTTTCAGAACGAAGTCCTTTACGAATGAGATGGTGGTGAATCGCGCCGACAGCCATCAAAGATGGAATAGGAGCGAGATTACTAGAGATATTTCGATCCGAAAGAATAAGGATATTCACGCCATTTCGAGCATAATCTTCCGCGATAGCGCAAATGTGGTCAATAGCTGCACTCAGTCGCCCTTTCTGATGGTCGGCTTTGAAAACCATATCAATCATACCCGATTTGAAACGCGGATGATTGAGGTATTTGAGCTTCGCTATTTCTTCATTTTTAAGAATAGGCGTATCTAAATGAATTGCTTCACAATGTTCGGGCGTTTCGACCAATATATTTCTTGCACCGCCCAAAAGCGCGTAGAGCGACATCACCGAACGCTCCCGAATCGGGTCAATCGGAGGATTGGTCACTTGCGCGAACAATTGCTTAAAGTAATTCGCTAAGTGCTGCGCCTGATGCGACAAAACGGCAAGCGGCGTATCTGTTCCCATAGAACCGAGCGGGTCTTTGCCTGCTTTTATCATCGGTTCGAGGATGAATTTTAGATCTTCTTTGGTGTAGCCAAATGCTTGTTGCTTAGTAAAAAGTGTTTTTTCGTCTAATAGCACTTCTTCGTTTAGGCTTGTTGTTTCAGGGAGATCATTGAGACTTATTTGATATTCATTCAGCCATTCGCGGTATGGTTGTCGATTGCAAATAACCTGCTTCAATTCTTCATCGCCAATGATGCGGTGTTCGTCGAGATCAGCAATGAGCATTTTACCTGGTTGCAAGCGTCCTTTTAGTACGACTTTCGATTGGTCTATCGGCAACGCACCTGCTTCGGACGCGACGATTAACGTATTATCATCGGTGAGGCAGTAGCGCGCAGGACGCAAACCATTTCTATCTAAAGTCGCGCCGACCAAAATACCATCCGTGAAGCACATAGAGGCTGGTCCATCCCAAGCTTCCATCAGGTTTTTGTGGTATTGATAGAACGCGCGTTTGTTGTCGTCCATTTGTTCATCGTGCTGCCAAGCTTCTGGTATCATCATCATCAAAGCAGTCGGTAGCGAACGACCACTAAGTACCAAAAATTCTACTACATTATCAAAATGCCCTGAATCGGAATGCCCTGTTCCGCATATAGGCATGAGCATTTCGAGTTCTTCTTTTGAGAACAAAGACGAAGCAAATTGTACTTCTTTCGATTTCCACCAATTTAGATTGCCTTGTATGGTGTTGATTTCGCCATTGTGCGCAATGTAACGGAAAGGCTGCGCGAGCTTCCACTTCGGTGTCGTATTGGTAGAAAAGCGCGAATGTACCAGCGCGATTGCAGATTTACACAATTCATCATGCAAATCAGGGAAATAAGGACGGACTTGATAGGTCGTCAATTGTCCTTTATAAACGATTGTTTTGTAGGAAAAAGAGGTCAAATAAAAAGAGGCTGCGGATTGCGGATAGGTCTTATGGATATTGTGCGTGGCAAATTTTCGTAGAATATAAAGACGACGCTCTAGTGCTTTTTTATCCATTGGCTCTACAGGCTTCACAAAGACATGTTCTACACGTGGCTCGGTAGCGAGTGCCGAATCACCTAAATCTTCGTGGTCGGTGGGGACTTTGCGATAGCCCAGTATTTCAAAACCCAGATCATCCGCATAATCATTGAAGAGGACACGGCATTGGCGGCGCAAATTGCGTTCTTCTGGGAAGAAAACTACTCCTACTCCGTATTCTCCAAAGTTGGGTAATTCAAAACCTAATTCACGGGATTTCTTCTGGAAAAACTCATGGGGCATTTGTATCAAAATACCCGCGCCATCGCCTGTATTGGGTTCGCAACCGCATGCGCCTCGATGTTCCATATTTTGGAGCATCACTAGGGCATCTTCTATGACTTTATGTGTTTTATTGCCATTGAGATTGGCGATAAGTCCTGCTCCGCAAGAGTCCTTTTCCATAGAGGGAACGTACAATCCTTTTCCTTGCTGTGCCATGTTTTGTAAGTATTAGGTATTAAGTAGGTGGGTTGGCTTTTACTTAATACGCTACTATCTAATTAATTGTGCTTCGTCTTGGCTTGTAAAGAAAGGAAATGATTTTATGCTTTTTGAAGTAAAATACTTGGTTTTTATGATGATTAAGCAATCAAAATTTTGATACATTGTTTAAATTCAAATTATTTACTTGTTCCATTGTGACATTTCAAAATATGAATTTTAGA
>CALGLY010000681.1 GCA_937959095.1 uncultured Saprospiraceae bacterium | reverse complement strand
ATCATCAGGTGCAGCTTCAAAAATGATTTGCAAGTCTTCTTGGAAGCCCATACTTAGCATTTCATCGGCTTCATCTAGTACTACGCGCTGTACATTGTCTAGTTTTAGTTTTTTGCGTTTCATTAAGTCAATAGCTCGCCCTGGCGTAGCTACTACAATCTGTACGCCTCGCTTCAAAGCCCGAATTTGCGTATCAATGCTAGAACCTCCATAGACGGCTAGAATGTGGAGGCCTTTATCATTTTTAGCAAAAAGCTCTAAATCTCTCGTGATTTGAAGGCAGAGTTCGCGCGTAGGACAAACAATTAAGCTTTGTACATTTTTATCCTTTATGTCCGTTAGTTGAACAGCAGGTAAGCCAAAAGCGGCTGTTTTCCCGGTGCCTGTTTGTGCAGAAGCAATCAAATCTTGCTTGGAGGTCAATAAATGTGGAATTGCCTTAGCCTGGATGGGTGTTGGTACTTCAAACCCCAATTCCTGTAAAGAAGCTAGAACCTCGCTCCTCAAGTCCATCTCTTCAAATGAATTCATGTATTTCCGTGTTGAAACAACTGGAAATCGCCTCCAGCCGTCTGATTAGGCCGCAAAAGTATCATTTTTAAATTGTTAAGTAAGCTTGTTTATTTGATTATGTAGCTATTTGTCTTATTTCAATCAGAAAATTAACGATTTTTTTGCGACAGAATTGGAGGAATTGTTGAATGAGCATACAATCAATATTGTATGCTCATTCATGTATTTGCTCATTTTTTACCAAAAACGTACAAAATATATAGTTGGAATCTACTACTTTGTCAAAAGTCCACAAATTCGAACTTGCAGTTGCAGGTTCACAAATACAGCACTAATGAAAAGAAGACAATTCGTACAAGCAGGTACACTATTTACACTTGGCGCAATGACTAGCTCTTTAGCAGCTTGCGATACGGGTGCATCTGGCACAGAAGATACTACAGCAGGAAAAGCCGAAAAAGCAGCTACTAAAACATTTACGCTGCCCGAATTACCTTACGCGCATAATGCACTCGCACCTTATATTGATGAACAAACGATGCAAATACATCATGGCAAGCATCATGCTGGCTATGTGCGTAAATTGAATGCAGCACTAGAAGGGCATGCAATGGCAGGGAAAAATTTAGCAGAGATTGTCCAAAGCGTAACGGATAAAGATACAGGCGTGCGAAATAATGGCGGTGGGCATTTCAATCATAGCCTATTTTGGGAAGTGATGCAGCCTGGTGGAGGGGAAGTCCCTGCGGGTAAATTGGCAGATGCTATCAATAGCACGTTTACTTCTTTTGATGGCTTTAAGGAGCAATTCGCGAAGGCAGCCGCTACGCGCTTTGGTTCGGGGTGGGCATGGCTATCGGTTGGCGAGGATGGCAAACTCTTCGTGAGTTCTACACCGAATCAGGATAATCCAATGATGAAAAATATTGTGGAACAGGCTGGTGCGCCTTTGCTTGGACTCGATGTGTGGGAACATGCCTATTATCTCAATTATCAGAATAGAAGAAAGGATTATATTGATAGTTTCTTTAAGATTATAAACTGGGAAGCTATCGCTAAAAATTACACTAACTTAGGATAAACGTTGAAGACTGAGATACGGAGTCTTTTATTTTTTACAAATTTCCTTACCAAACAAAAAATAAAAAACTCTGTGTCTCCGAGTCTCTGTGTTCAAAATTTTAACTAATCCTACTCCAACCCTTAATCCCTTTCATATACTTAGCAAGATAGACCTTCAGATTTTGATGCTGTTCTTTTTCTAGTCTTGGATCATTTTCGAGTATCCGCATAGCTAGTTCTCTGGCAGTCACTAGAATTTTATTATCCTTCACCAAGTCCGCAATCCGTAAACTCATAATGCCGCTTTGCTGCGTGCCTTCGATATTCCCTGGGCCGCGTAGGCGCAAGTCAGCTTCTGCTATTTCGAAGCCATCATTGGTGCGGCACATTGTTTGGATGCGTTCTTTCCCATCCGCACTTAGCTTGAAACTAGCCATCAAGATACAGAAAGACTGTTCTGCACCACGCCCAACACGTCCGCGCAATTGGTGCAATTGGGAGAGTCCGAAACGCTCTGTATTTTCAATCACCATCACGGAAGCATTTGGCACATTCACACCTACTTCTATCACAGTAGTCGCTATCATGATTTGAGTCTCTTGCTTGATGAAGCGTTGCATCTCGAACTCTTTATCTGCTGCTTTCATGCGCCCATGCACGATACTTATTTGGTATTGAGGTTTTGGAAAATCGCGACTAATTGCTTCGTAGCCTTCTTCTAGGTTTTTTAAATCCAAGGTCTCGGATTCCTCTATTAAAGGATAAACGATATATATCTGTCGCCCTTTTTTTATTTCCGAACGCATAAACTCAAAGACCTGTATGCGATGATTTTCGGTCTTATGGACTGTTTTTATTTGTTTTCGGCCTGGTGGCAGTTCATCAATCACCGATACATCCAAATCGCCATACAGCGTCATGGCAAGCGTGCGCGGAATTGGGGTAGCAGTCATCACTAGTACGTGTGGCGGACAGGGTTTGCTTTTCTTCCAGAGGCGGGCGCGTTGTTTTACACCGAAGCGGTGCTGTTCATCAATAATCGCTAAACCAAGATTTTGGAAAATCACAGGATCTTCAATCAAGGCATGCGTACCTATAAGTATATGTATTTCGCCTGCTTCGAGGGCTTCTAGTAGTAGGCGACGTTTTTTACCTTTTACACTTCCTGCCAAAAAGGCTACTTCAATATCCATACCTTCCACATATTCACTGATGGATTTGAAGTGTTGCTGCGCCAAAATCTCAGTAGGAGCCATCAAGCATGCCTGAAAACCATTGTCGAGTGCGATTAGCATACTCATTAAACCTACTATGGTTTTTCCACTTCCTACATCGCCTTGTAGCAGCCGATTCATTTGTACGCCTACTCCTAAGTCGCGCCGAATCTCTTTGATTACGCGCTTTTGTGCGCCGGTGAGTTCAAAAGGAAGTTTTTCTTTAAAAAAAACATTAAAATAATCACCAATTGTCGGGAAGACATGTCCTCGAATCGCGCCTTTTCGTTGATTTTTGAGTTGTAGAAGACGGAGTTGCAAGAAGAATAATTCTTCAAATTTCAGGCGGTTCTTTGCTTTTTCGAGTTGGGGGGCATTCGTAGGGAAATGAATACCTCGCAAGGCTTCTATGCGAGTTGGAAAACGAAATTTCTGAACGAGATAAGCAGGTAGGTTTTCTGGCAAATCGGCAGTCGTGAGCTGTTCCAATATAGGGCGCAGGAATTTGCGGCGGCTTTTAGAATCGAGTCCTTTATTGTTAAGTTTTTCGGTACTTGGATAGACTGGGGCAAAGGTATCTGCAAGGCGCGTATTTTCTTCTGTCACCAATTCCATTTCTGGGTGTGGAATATTGACTTTGTTCATAAAGGCATTCGCCCGCCCGAATACGACATATTCTCCCCCTACAATAAGTTGCTTTTCGAGATAATGTACTCCTTTGAACCACACCAATTCTACCACACCTGTATCATCTCGGAAGCGTCCGACGAGGCGTTTTTTGCGCCCATCACCCATCACATTCAAGCGACGAAGGATACCACGCAATTGAATTTCTCCGCTATCTTCATTCAAATCACGAATGCGATGAAATTTGGTTTTATCCACATAGCGAAATGGATAAGCATGCAGCATATCTCCTATCGTGAAGATGCTAAGTTCTTTTTTTAGCATATCGCCTCGCATTGGCCCTACGCCTTTCAAAAATTCTATTGGTCGGTCTAGTATGTTATCGTTTCTTGTCATGTAGATATGAGTACAAAAAGAAGAATTCTATTTATTTTTTCTAAATGCGAAAATAATTCGTTTATCTGAACCAAGGTAATGGGGAAACAATAAATAAGAAACCAGAACAATTTTTCGCTTCTTCTAGCATTTATTTTCTATTTTTTAAAACATTAGCATAACATTAACACAAAAAATGATTTTTAGATACAGCAGCCACGCCACTTTTTGCGTTCTATAGGTGTCTTTACTTGTAGAAAAGCTTTATTAACTAAATCACCCATATTATGAAATTACTAGCAACAGTTGTGGTAAATAAGCCACGTAGTTAAGCAACAAGATTCACCTAATATATAGGCTAGTCTAGTAACAACGTTTTTTTCAAATTTGTCATTCGATTAAAAAAAATATCTAAGTGCCGAAGATTTTTATAAATCTTCGGCATTTTAGTTTTGGGAGGGAATTGTTCAACTTTTTTTATCAGTCAAAATCTAAAAGCGCATTTTCATTTTCATTGTTATTTTCATTTTAATCCTTACTCTTCCGCTCGAAATTTTATATTTGCGGCATGAGTCAATTAAAATTTCGTTTTTTAGAGCAAGAGCTTCAAGCCTACAATAAAATGTTGGGGCAAGCAGCAGATACGGTCTTAGATCAAGATGTTTCTAAATACCCTATTTTCATTGTGCATCAGCAAGATATAGCAGCCGGAATACCATTAGTAAAGCATGCCGAAACCGAAGGAACCTGGTCGGTTAATGTATCCACTTTAGAGGAGTTTGTAACGAAGCAATTGATAGAAATGGAAAAATTGGATAATTTTCGAGCGATATACAAGAATCCTAAAGAAAATCTTTGTTTATTTGTGCTAAGTGAGTTAGGAGCTACATTTATATTTCTGCCACGCAAGGAGTAATATATTAAAATTAGCACTAATAAACATTTCAAAAGTTGAAGACCATATAGTCTCAATACCCAGAAAAGGCATTCTTTTCCAATCATATACCGACTACATCTAGCACTCAAAATAATTTTATCATACTGTAGATTTATAGCAGCAATATTTTTAGACAAGGAAACTATTGTTTTAGTTTGCTTAATCTTTTGCTCAAAAAAAGAGCAAGTATTTTATCATGTTATATCAAGAAAATATATATGCTTTTGATAATAACAGGACACAACAAACTCTGTCAAAAAGCACTTAATTTTTTTAGTCAGCTTACTTACATCGTAAGTACGGAAGTATTATTGAAATTCAGATATTTTATGAACTAATATATTCATAAAAACTATTTGCTAAATAATATTAATACGTACTAATACTTATTAGCCTTTGGAGAAGAAAAAGACAAGCATTTATAACTATAGCTTTTAGTGTTTTATCTTTATTTATAAAGTGTAAAATATTGATTATCAAATGTATGGCATGTTATTGCCTATTTATGGTAAAGGTATGTATGCGCTGTTTTTTTCATCCAAAGTCTGATGTTTTTCAATTAATAAAACTTACTTTGCCTACCTATTAAAAGGGCTATTGTGAAATGCTTGACTTCATAGAAATTTGAAAGTCAAAGACTTCAAAAAAAAATATTGCATTAAAATCGAAAAAGCCCCACGAATATTGCAACGTTGTAGTTCAATCTTCGTAATAACCTTTGCGAGTATTATTTTATATTTCTTAATAAGAATTTAGATATACTCATAATTGCCTACCCAATTGATGGTTCTCGAATCATCGCTCTAATAGTAAAGTCGTTGCCTACCAATATTAGCTTATGCTAATTATTGGAAAAAATTGTTCGTGTATCACGCGAACCTAATATTCGATTCATACAAAGAGTAGATTTGTAAACCATATTAGCAATGGAGAGCACTATTATCATACATCAATTCATAGATTTGAACTACATCAACTTGATGGCAGGAGAGGATGAGCTAATGAAAAAGCTCATGCTAGAGATGTTATTGGAAGAAGTTCCGCGTGAGGTAGAAAAGATGTATCAATTCTATGATTACAAGGAATGGGATGAGCTTCGTAGAGTAAGTCATAAGATGAAAATGCTACTTGCTTTCATCGGCAATGACTTATGGTCTTCTACCAATAGAGAGCTTGAGCTAGTCCTTAAATTACGTTCCAACTTAGAAAAATTGCCCGATTTGTTCGCTATTTTAGATAATATTTATCCTAAAGTATTGGAGGAATTACGTGCAGAATATGAAGGTATAGAAGCCTTGGTGTAGGGGTTTTATCAATGAAACTCTACGCCATCGCTCAAAAAACGACTCGCTTGAGTCTTGTATAATCCGACTAAAAAAAGTTATTGGATACATTAACTTTCTTCCCAACCTATACGTTTCACGAATATAGAATATTTACTAAGTTCTTATCTAAATATAGTAGCTAATCCAATTTTAATTCGTTCTAAATTGTATTTACATACTATAATTTTTGATGAAAAGCGTACATTTGCGCTGTTTTTAAAATAAAAGATATAGGATAACTAAATAGGAGATTTGTGTACATATTCAATCTCACATCTCCTATCTACTTATCTCACATCTAAAACAAAACCATTTACAATATGCCTTTCGATATTGATATGATACGGGCGCATTACGCGGCTCTACCAGAACGCGTAGCAGAAATAAGAAAAACGCTCGGTCGTCCGATTACACTTGCTGAAAAAATTCTCTATTCTCACTTACATGCAGAATCACCATTGCAGACCTACGAGCGCGGTGAAGATTATGTATTCTTTGCCCCTGACCGTGTGGCAATGCAAGATGCTACGGCACAAATGGCCTTGTTACAATTTATGATGGCAGGTCGCGATCAAGTAGCTGTGCCTTCTACGGTGCATTGCGATCACTTGATTCAGGCGAAAGTAGAAGCAGATCAAGATTTGGCAGCAGCTAAAGACATCAATTCGGAAGTATATGATTTCTTAGCATCGGTATCGAATCGCTATGGAGTAGGTTTCTGGAAGCCAGGAGCTGGTATCATTCACCAAGTAGTGTTGGAAAACTATGCGTTTCCAGGTGGCATGATGATTGGTACAGACTCCCACACCCCTAATGCAGGTGGACTAGGTATGGTCGCTATCGGTGTAGGTGGCGCAGATGCAGTGGATGTGATGGCAGGAATGCCTTGGGAACTAAAAATGCCGAAACTTATCGGTGTTAAATTGACTGGTTCTTTAAGTGGATGGCTTTCACCAAAGGATGTTATCCTAAAAGTAGCGGGCATCGTGACGGCTAAAGGCGGTACAGGCGCAATCGTGGAATACTTTGGCGAAGGCGCACGCTCGATGTCTTGCACAGGTAAAGGTACGATTTGTAACATGGGTGCAGAAATTGGAGCAACCACTTCTACTTTTGGTTATGATGCTTCGATGTCGCGCTACCTACGTGCAACCGATCGTGCAGAAATTGCAGACCTAGCGGATGGCGTAGCAGCACACCTAACAGGTGACCCAGAAGTATA
>CALGLY010000680.1 GCA_937959095.1 uncultured Saprospiraceae bacterium | reverse complement strand
AATTTTATTTAAAAAAATGCATAAAACAAAAATACAAAAAAAAATTGGAATACTTCGTGGTGTATAACTTTCTTCTAAAAAATCAATCTAAGTAAAAGTCAAAAAATAACGTTTTATGCTAAAACATTATTAAAAATAGTTCTAGGGTAATAATGAAATGATACCTGAGAGCAGGTTGGGATTTTTTATAGGTTACAGCAAATTAAAAGGGGATAAGTCAAATGACTCATCCCCTTCTTTATCTCTAAAAAGCGTAATCAATTAAGCTAATTGACGTTGCTTATTGTATACAAATACTAGACCTAAAGTAACCATACCTAAGCCGAATAGGAATAAACTCCATTCGCCCATAGTTGGTACTAGTACGATAGAACCATCAGATTCGCAAAGATTTAGTGTCCAAGAGAAATCTGTAGCACCACCAGCAGCATCAAAATCAGTCCAAGTAGCAGCAGGTAGACCAAAACCTCCTGTTGCATCATAAGCAGATGTATTACCATCACCTAAACCATTGTACCACACCCAATATGCAGAATTTGCATTCTCAGGTAAAAATACCACACTTAACCAGTAATTACCGGCAGCAGGCAAAGAACAAGATGGGAAAACGCTGAATACACCGTCGCCATCAGGATCTACAGTAGCTGCATTGAATGTCTGTGAGCATACTACAGAACCTGGAGCACCAGCAGCATCATCATAAATAATTACATCATAGGCATCAGCAGCCTCATAAGCACCTAAGAAAAACTGCAAGAAACCATAAACAGTAATATCTTGTACATTCACAGCTGCAGAAGCAGTAAAGTTATCTGCCATGTATAATGGAGTAGCCCACATTGGGTCAAACTCATTTGAATAATAACCACTAGTAGCCGCAGCATCAAGCTGATCTGTAGTAAAATCTGTATCTGGACAGAATCTTTCAGACACTGGAGATGAAGCTGCACTACCTATACGGTCAGAAGCATCAATTTTTCCATTAGTAGGTGCTGTTCTCTGTGCAAAAACAGAAGAACCTACAAATAGTAAAGCTAATAGTAAAACTAAATTCTTTTTCATAAGAGATTTTAATTATAGACAAAAGTGATAAAAAGGATAGTTTCATATATACAAATAGTCATATTATACTGGATTGATTATATCTTCCAGTAATATGATTTCTATATATTCATTTTATGAAATACAATCCTTTTGAATTGTATTTTTTCTTTGTAATCGGAAAGGATAAAAGATAAGAGATTTTGACTCTTAACATACTCTATGACAAAAGTAGTTAAAGAAATTAAAAATTTCAAAATCTATTAAATAAATTTTTATTGTAATTTGATGTTCTTCCAATCATCGCCTCTAAAACATACCCCTATCCAGATAAAAACAGGCAATATAAAAGCTAATGCCGTATGTAAAGTTAGGCGCAAACGACTTACTATCGTTTTTCCTGTAGTCTCTAATTCATAAATACCTATATCACTTTGGTCTACCTGATATAACCCCACAATGTAAAGATGAAAAGATTTAAACAAATAGAGTAAAAAGAAACCAATAAGCAGGGCTATTCCCTTGCGTTTCCATGATATAGGCGAAACCATGATAAGGGTGAATAAGAAAATAAGTGGCAGAAGGTAAAACTCTGTAAGATTAAGTGAAAAATTCTTAAAATCCACCTCATCAGGTCGGTCTTTTCCACGCTGTCGATCTACTTTAAGCTGATTTTCTACTGCTTCCCGATTAGCATAAGCAATAGTAAAGCGCTCATTTCCTTCTTCCTTAACTCCCAACATAGCTGGATCTGTAATGAACATAGCATCCGAAAGCAGCGTGTTTAATACGCCAGCAGTGTGTGTACGAGCAAAGGAAAATAAGCCTGCCCGAGCAGGTGCAGTATAACTCAACCCGACTAATAGTCCATACAAAAGACAGAATGGTAAAAAATAACGAAGTAAGTAACGTTTAATTGGTAGCTGCATTTGCTTCTTTTTGTTTGCGGAATGCCCAATCAATCCAGAGCAACCAAATACTTATACTAATAATGGTAAATAAAATCAAGCCCCCATGTAGATGCATAAATTCAAAAGCGGCTTCTGACATATTCACCCCCACCCAGTATAAAATAATCAGGCGAATAATATTTACTACAAATAAAATGCTTAAACCTACTGCCAAACCTGACCACTTCAAACGGAAGGGTAATGGAAAAACCAAAATAGCCGCTAGGAAAAGCATCGTAGCTTCTATCCCATCACATCCCTTAGCAATGCTCATTGTAAAACCTCCTGGATCAAGCAAATTATTCCCATCTATCTCTGGGGTATAGCCCATCAATCCTATGAAAAAACCTGCAATATTTGCTTGTAGCCCTAATAAAGGATCACGCACAAAATTGGTATATAGGCTGGAAGCATAGAAAAGATAAAATAAAATGATAACCCCTATAAAGCTAAATAAAAATATCAATACAGGTGATTTTGTCTTCCAAATTTCTTGAAGTTGTTCTTTTTGTTTGTCGAAAAAGCTTTGTTGCACCTGTTTTGGTCGACGGCTTTGTTCTTGTTTTTTTCCTTTTTTTCTTTTTGCCATGATGATGTTTTAGATTCTAAAATAAATTCCATGAGCGAATAATGGAACCTATATAGAATTTTAGCAATGATTAAAACAGGAGTTTTTTTATTCCAAGGAATACCTTCTTGCTTAAGTCAAGCGACAGAATGAGAAAAAATTGAAGACGTAGTTTATTAAATCCCTCTATGCCTTAAAATTTCATATCTACTTAAAATAAGCGAATCACATGAATCATATATGCCAATAAAGGAATGGTTATTGTCATACCTATAATATCTTCTGGCACAATCTCTCCCCAAACTAATAGAATGAATAAAAAGCCTAAAGCAGCAATAATACAAGCATGCTTTAAAGAGGATATGTATATTTCTTTATCGAATGGAAACATAGTCGATGGATTTGATCTTATTGTTCTTTGATAATTCCACTGCTTATTTGTATCATGCAATTTCCGCTAATAGGCTAATTGAATGATGGCAAAAATTATCAAAAAATCAATCTTGTTAATGTACTCTGTCAAAAGATTGTCCAAATTTAAGAATGTCATTGAGAATTCAAAAAGATGTATGGCGAATTGTTCGGCTTGAATAAAATTAGTTTCTTTGGGTTTGAACATGATTTACGATAATCTTCCCGTAAAAAATGTCAATAGAATAAGAAATACCATGAATAAACAAGCAGATAAAGTATGAGTAAGATAAAATTAGCAGACTATTCTCCTATACCACCTAAAGGTATCAAGAAAAAAGCAATTAAGGAGAGTACTCAGGAATATGTGGAGCGAATAGGTGAACTACAAAAAGTGCTTCGAGCAGAATCGGAACATGCCCTCTTAGTCGTCTTGCAAGGCATGGATGCTAGTGGAAAAGATGGAGCAGTATTCAAAGTATTTAGAGATTGTAGTCATAATGGAGTAGCTACTTACTCTTTCAAGAAACCAACAGAGGAAGAGTTTGCACATGATTTTTTGTGGCGCGTACATCAGCGCGTACCTGCAAAAGGAGAAGTAATGATTTTCAATCGCTCGCATTATGAAGATATACTCATACAGCGCGTGCATGGCTGGATTTCAGAAGAACATGTCGAAAAGCGCATGAACGCCATCAATGTCTTTGAAGAGCTATTAGAATTTGATAATAATACGACGATACTGAAATTTTTCTTGCACTCTTCTTATGATGGACAAGAAAAACAACTCCAAGAACGCCTCGATGAACCCGAAAAGAACTGGAAACACAATGATGGCGACTGGGAAGAACGCAAACATTGGGATAAATACATGAAGTGCTATGAGTATGTACTTAATAATAGTAAGATTCCTTGGCATATCATCCCAGTAGATGAGCGTTGGTATCGTGATTACTGTATTTCTAAAATAGTAATGGACAAATTAGAGGAACTAGATATGAAATATCCTCCTTTAGAGAAGGAATAAAAGAGATTTAAAGATCATTTAATCATACACAGTTACTTGGAATTGATTGAAAAAACAATTTCACAATTAAGACTAAACATGAGAGCATCAGACTTAACATCGAAGGAATACGCACCTTTTTATGCTACCTATATCAGTAAAGTAGGTGATGGAGAATTACACGAACTACTAGAAAGTGGCAAGCAAGCTAGTACTAAGCTTTTCGAATCTATAGCAGAAGAGAAGCACGAATATCGTTATGCAAGCAACAAATGGACTATAAAGGAAGTACTGCAACACATCATTGATACAGAGCGAATTTTTGCCTATCGTGCGCTTCGTTTCGGACGTGGTGACAAGAGTGCAATAGCAGGTTTTGATCAGAATGATTATAATACGAGCGCACTAGCCAATCGACGTTCCTTGAGTGATTTATTAGCAGAATACAAAGCCGTTCGAGAAAGCACACAAGCCCTTTTTCAGAGTATGAATGAAGATATGCTACTCTCTGAAGGACTAGCAAGCGGCTTCAATGTGTCTGCACGGGCATTAGGTTTTATGATTTCAGGGCACGAAAAACATCACTTAGGCATCCTCGAAGAAAAGTATTTGTAAAATAAGATTAGACGTAACTTAGTAGAAGGCTCTCGTCTAATCTGCGAAGCCCTGTCAAGGCGAAGCCGACCGTACACCGTCTAAAGTTTCACTTATGCAACCACTAGCAGAACGAATGCGCCCCAAAAACCTCGATGAGTACATCGGGCAGCAACATCTTGTCGGGAAAGGGGCGATTCTTAGACAAGCGATAGAAAATAATCGCATTCCTTCTTTCATCTTGTGGGGTCCGCCTGGCGTGGGCAAAACGACTTTGGCAAGCATCGTAGCAAACCAACTGGATCGTCCGTTTTTTCAGTTGAGTGCAATCAATTCAGGCGTAAAAGACATTCGAGAAGCTATAGAAAAAGCAAAAAAACAACAGTTCTTCAGTCGTCCCAATCCGATTCTATTCATTGATGAGATCCATCGCTTCAGCAAATCGCAGCAAGATGCCCTGCTTGGTGCGGTCGAGAAAGGGATTGTTACGCTAATAGGTGCGACTACAGAGAATCCTTCTTTTGAAGTCATTCCTGCCCTACTCTCGCGGGCGCAAGTCTATATATTGAAACCCCTCGAAAAGCAAGATTTAATCCACTTAGTAGAAACAGCGATTCAAAAAGATTTTCATCTGAAAGAAAACTCTATTACAGTAAAAGAATTTAACGCATTATTACATTATTCAGGCGGCGATGCTCGAAAACTGCATAATGCACTAGAATTGGTAGTGAGTACGCTAAAAGATGGAGTCAATGAAATCGTGATAGATGATGCTGCCGTGCGCTCTTCGATACAGCAAAATATGGCGGTTTACGATAAAGGAGGCGAGCAACATTATGATATTGCTTCGGCCTTTATCAAATCTATACGGGGCAGCGACCCCAATGCCGCAGTCTATTGGTTAGCGCGCATGATAGAAGGCGGAGAAGATGTAAAATTCATCGCACGACGTATGATTATAGCCGCTTCTGAAGATATTGGACTCGCCAATCCCAATGCTTTGCTTATGGCAACGACCTCTTTCCAGGCAGCACAAGCCGTTGGACTCCCCGAAGCACGCATTATTCTATCACAAGCAGCAGTTTATTTAGCGACTTCCCCAAAAAGCAATTCTACTTATTTAGCGATTGGCAAAGCTCAAAAACAAGTCCGCGAAACAGGTAATCTTCCCGTTCCGCTCCACCTACGGAATGCGCCAACGAAGCTGATGAAATCCTTAGATTACGGTAAAAATTATAAATACTCCCACGATTTTGAACAGAACTTTGTACAGCAAGAATATTTACCAGAAGAAGTAACTGGCACGAAACATTTTGAGCCGCAAAGCAATCCGCAAGAAGTGAAAATAAGAGCGCGGATGCAGCAGCTTTGGAAAGAAAAATATGGGTATTGATTTGAGGAATTTAAATAGAAAAAAATGTTCACACACGAAATACAACAGCGCGTCCGATATAGCGAAACAGACAAAATGGGCTATCTATATTACGGGCATTATCCGCATTATTACGAAGTAGCACGAGCAGAAATGCTGCGTTCTATAGGACACACCTATCAGGAGATGGAAGATGTGCATGGTATCCTGATGCCTGTGATGACGCTCAATATCCGCTACATTCGTCCTGCCTATTACGATGATTTATTGACGATAAAAACGAGTCTTCGGAAACTCCCTGCTACTACAATCACCTTTCACACCGACACGTTTAATAGTAAAGACGAATTGATGAGTGGTGGTAGTGTGAAGCTCTGTTTTGTGGATAGAAAGACGAATGAAAGCGTTCCTGCGCCTGCTTATCTTTTGGAGGCTTTACAGCCCTTTTTTGTCTAAGGGATTACCATATAATCATTGGTTTTTTAGTAAAATCCAATTAATCGTAAAATATAATTTTGAAATATAATTTGGTTTGATTGGAATATATACAAAATAAGAAACATAAAAATTCATTGTAAAACAATTTAAAAAGAATAAAATATCGAAATACTGAATTTATAATAAAATTCACAAAATAAAATTCGTTTTCATTTTTCATTTTTCAAAATAAGCATCTCTATTCAAACAACAATCTTGCAAAATCTATAAATTTGAGTACTTCCATATTGATAAAAAACATGCAAAATGAAAGCACCTGTAGTAAAGATTTACCTGATTGTTTTAAGTTGCATTTTCACAGCTAATTTACTAGCGCAAGATGCACCTTTCCTATCCATCAAAAAAACAAATGAACCTATAAAATTGGACGGCGTACTCAGCGAAGCAGTTTGGGAGACTGCCGACTTAGCCACCAATTTTCAGATGAACCAACCCGTCGATGATAAGCCTGCCACACACCGTACTGAAGTCCGCATGACCTACGATGATCGCATGATATATGTGGGTGCGAAAATGTGGGACAAAGGCGAAAAAGTCATTTATAGTCTAAAGCGCGATAATCCCTACGAAAATGACGAAATCATTTTTATGCTCGACCCTTTGGGGCAACGCGCCACGGGTTATGCCTTCTCTATGAGTGCCGCAGGTGTACTCTCCGAAGCCCTGATTTCTCCCGATGATTTTGATGGTGGCTGGGATAATAAATGGTTTGCTAAAGTACATATCGAAAAAGACTTTTGGAGTGTAGAAATGGCGATTCCCTTCAAAAGTATCCGCTACGATGCCAACTCTAAGGAATGGGCAATCAATTTTGCCCGACTAGAACCTGGACAGAATGAAGTAGATGTTTGGTCGCCTGTAGCACGGCAGTTTATCTTTGTGGATTTAGGTTATTTTGGAAAGTTGCTTTGGGATGAAGCACCTGCAAAACAAGGCGGCAATATTTCCCTGATTCCTTACACAAGCTCCCGCTTTACGCAAGACCAAACAAGTGGTGCAAAAGAAAACGACTCGAAGATAGCCGTAGGAGGTGATGCTAAAATAGCCATCACGCCTACCCTCAATTTGGATTTGACGGTCAATCCTGATTTTTCGCAAGTAGAAGTCGATCAGCAAGTAACCAACCTAACGCGCTTCAATATTTTCTTCCCGGAGCGACGACAATTCTTTATAGACAATTCGGATATTTTCAATGATTTTGGGCAGTATGCGAATCGTCCGTTTTATTCGAGGCGTATTGGTTTGGATGCTGCCGCGCAAACCGTCCCGATTCAATACGGCGCGCGACTAACTGGTAATGTCACGGAACGGCTGCGCGTAGGACTCCTTAATATGCATACCAAAAGTAGTGCGGCGAGTTCGGGACAAAATTATACGGTTGGCACGTTTCAGCAGCGGCTTTGGGAACGCTCTTCCATAAAAGGAATTTTCAGCAATCGACAAGCCTTTGATGGTGCATCCAAAACAGAAGGCGACTATGGGCGCAACCTCGGTGGAGAGTTCAACTATAGCACTGCCGATGGAAAATGGCGCGCCAAAGCAGGCTATTTACACGCCTTTAAGGAAGGTATTAGCAATGAAAACCAGCATCTCTACGGACGCTTTGACTATGATGGGCAAAACTTCCGCACCTTCCTAACCGTGCAGCGTGTTGGAACAAATTACTTTTCCGACATGGGTTTCAATAATCGCGTATTGAACTACAATCCTGAAACGGATGAAGTCGTACGCCTCGGCTATACCCAAGTTGGAAATATGATTGATTACTATCACTATCCCGAAGATAGTGAGCGTGTGAATGTGCATTGGTCGGGACTAGAGAATTTTGTTTTTGTAAATTTGGATGGCTCGCTCAATGAATGGTACACCCGCTTGCGGCATTTTATTTTCTTCAAAAACACCAGTCAATTACGCTTCCGCTTGAATAATAATTATGTCGATTTAATTTATCCTTTTGCCCTCACTGAAACTCCTTTGCCTGCTGGCGATTATAATATGACCGAATTTAATGTACAATTCAATACCGATACAAGAAAAACCCTAAGCACCCAAATGTTTATCGTGTATGGGCAATTTTATGGTGGCACAAAATTGACTTATCGAGGAAGCTTAATTTATCGTGTACAGCCCTGGGGAACATTTACGGTAGGCTTGGAACGCAATGATATTTGGTTGCCCGAACCCTACAGTAATCTCGACTTAACGCTTGCAAGCGCGCGCTTTGACATTAACTTCTCGACGAATTTGTTTTGGACAACCTTCCTACAATACAATACTCAAGCCGATAACTTCAATGTAAATAGTCGCTTGCAATGGCGATTCGCACCGATGTCGGATATCTTCTTAGTTTATACCGATAATTATGCGGTAGAAGGGATGTTTGGCCCGAAAGATAGAAGTGTGGTCTTGAAGGTCAATTATTGGTTGAATTTGTAAAATCATATATTAAAGCCCTTTG
>CALGLY010000679.1 GCA_937959095.1 uncultured Saprospiraceae bacterium | reverse complement strand
TACCTTCATAATCAATAATTGTCATCGGACCGCAGTAAGCTAAATCAGATGGAATGGTAATATCGGTAAATGCCATACCCATGATTGGGCGATACTCGCAATCATACCAACCAGCAGGAGTCGCATTATCAAGGGTATAGGTATTCTTCACATCTACATTACAACCATCCATAGTTAGCGTAACATCAGTATTGTTAACGACTGGTCCAGGATTGTGAAAATCGTATTGTAAGCCTGGTACACATTGCGAATTCACATCACTAGTTGGTGCTGGATTGTAGCCACGCCATGTGGCACTAAAGGCAGGTGATACTTCAGGGAGACTGCGATCTTGTCCTGGGTTGGGCTGCATTGCTATCCACCAATCTACAAATATCATATCGCCTGGTTGTGCATCAAAGTTAGCTTGAAAATCAGCAAGACACTCTGGACCAATACTAAAGGCGAAAACAGACTGATCCAAGAAATCATTACCCTCTCCTCGTGGAAAAGTTTGTACTCCTCCATAGGGAGCAGCAGCGGTCAGACCAGCCTGTGCTGTTAGTGGATTCCAATCTAGATTAGAATTTATGGCTACGCATTGATTGGTAGTGACACCTGCTGCTGGCAAGTATAGCGGTGTCATAGTTGTTGTTCCTGCTTTCATTTGCCATACAGCTCGAATGGAACTTCTATTTTGATTTGGGATAGAAGGAATTTGGCGCATTTCGACATCTCCTGCCTCTGCTGTACCATCTCCAATTTCTGTTACTGGTACGTGCTGCATTTGGAAACGAATAGAATCCAATGGTGCTTGGAAGAAGGCTGCATCATTGATAGTGTATTTGGCACGTACAAACATAGTGTCACCAGGCAGTAATCGACGGCTATCTACCGTTTTTACATTTGCTGGGTCTATCTTCGTTGTCATTGCCTTGTCTGTATAGCCTGTACTAATGCGATACATTTCATCAATTTCCGCAGTTATCGGACATACACAATTACAGCTCTGGTCGTCTATACGTATGTCGTAGCTCAAACACGACTTTACAACTGAACATTCGACTGGACAGCCTGGGCAAGTTTCCAAAATACGTGATTGTGCAGAACCCGCTCTTGGTGAGCAAGTACATTCATCAAACTCTAAATCGTAAGAAAATTCTTCTATACTTCCCGTAGGATTTGCTACACTTCCTGCATTTATCCGAAGGACATATAGCGTATCACCAAGTGGTGTAATCGGGCGAGTTTCTGTAACATTTGCATCCGAAATAGGTACACCTGCATAAGATGCTGAACCAGAAACAAATTCGCCATCATTGATTAATGCACCTTGCCCACTAATCACTACCTCTAGTATAGTTTCTGCATTTGGGCAACCAGTAATATTTTGCTCTGAGAATTGATAGCCATGCGTAAGTGTCATACTTTCGCTACTCCCCATATCTCTAGGAAAGGCACCACCTGTACCAACTCCAGTATATTGATAACCAAAGGTAAGGTCGGCAGTAGGGCCTGCATTGGAGCTAATATCACTAGCACCATAAGAATAATTTAGTGGCCCAGGCATAATAGCGGCTGTTTGCTGAAACTCTTGCCCACAAGAACGTAAACCTGCAACTTCTGCATTCTGGATAGAACACACTAATGCGCCACAATCTTCACTATCCTGACGGCTCGCTTGGTCGGAACAAACAAAAGCATATTCTATTCGTACCATTAGGGTAGCATCCCCAGGTAAGTCATCAAATTGTCCATCGCCATCTATATCATCTAGTCCACCCATACCATCAGGGTCGCTAGTAGAAGCGTTGTCGCCTGACCATTCTACTACGATATTGCCGTTTAGTACTTGCCACGATGCTTCTGCAATTGTGTCAGGAGCCATCGTGATATTGTTTAAAGGCGTATACGTACTTGTAGTTCCATTGAAAAGGGAAACCGAAATGGGTTCAAGTCCTGATAAGACAGGAGATGTACCATCTGGCAAGGTCGCACCACCACAAAGTGGTACACGGAATTCAATATCTTGATAGATACCTTCCAATCCTCCTAAATCACTTTCTACTTCAAAATCTACAACAAAGTTATCTCCACATATTCCTCCAGCTTGATCCACAGTTGCTGTAACAAGTGGCTCTGGTGAGAATGCAGGCATGAAGTCCAATGCGACTTCTTTTTCGGATGGAGAGAAACATTGCTTTTCGTAGCAATTATAGGTAGCTCCAAAAGTGAGGATTTGACCATCTACAGAAGTACACTCGTTTGCTGTGAAACAAAAGACTGCTGTGAGTTGCTCATTCACATTGAAATCCATATCGGTTTCTGTAGGTAGTCCGTTCGGGTCAAAATTGCCTGTAAAAAAATCACCATCTACGGTCATGCTTAACATTTGCGTAGCAGGATCATAATTATATTCTTCTGTGGCTGTATCAAAGTTCATATTATTGACTTCAATACGCGTTAAGTTAATAGCTGTTAAGTCTAAATTTTCTACAGAAAGGTTGAATGAATCTAAATAGGCTCTAATACCATCTTGTGATATAATGAGTGTATCACAGAATTCTGAACTAAAATCTGTGAAAGTCAAAACACACTCTCCTGCAACTACTGGTCCGCCACCAATAATATTCACGACTGGAATTATAAATGCGGAATTGTATTGTGCTAGGGGACGTATTTCATCTTGACAAGCAGTAGGCGTGCCTGAAGCTAAGTCTTGTGCTATATAATCAATTACCAAATTGACGGGAGCTTCTTCTGGAGGAACAAGCTCGCAATTAGCTTCTACTCCTATATAAAGCGCGACAATCTGTCCTGGATTAACGTTTTCAAGTAGAAAAATTGGATTCTCTACATCACTTACATCAGCCTCCGTTACTGTTGGTCCTGGAAAGCCGAGGTTCGTGAAACCTGCATACTGCATACCAGCTGGTAGCTCAAAAGTAACATTGAGACCATTTGGATAGGAAGCCGCAGGACTTGGAAAAATTAATACTGCAAGTGTATCAGGTACGCCACATAATACTAAAGAGTCTGTCTGTGGAAAACCTGGCACATCCTGTAATGGAAATGCTTGTGCGATAGGACAATTTTGTGCTTGCAAATTGCTTTTTATACTAAAAAAGCATAGCATCATTAGAATAGCATATAGGATTGAACGCCTATATACAGTAGGTGTCTTAATCTGATTCATAACAGATTTTTTTTTTACCAGTGTCAAAAAAAATTACTATGGGCAATTGCCCTCTTGGATTTTGGTATTGATTTAAAAGGATATATGTTGTACACTTTTCTGATGAAAAGCAGATTTTGTTGTATGTCTTATAAATTAAAGAATGCTAGTGGAAAAGAGCCTCCAATATTTATCAGAGGAGGCTCGTAAAATCACTAGTTAAAAAAAGTATTATGATAATCTTGAATCAGATAGTACCTATCAATGTATTGTTAATACAAGTAGTAAAAATCAATTAGAAATGGTATCTGAATACCATATCAGAGTTATGAAAAGCTTTATTGTTATTAGTATGAGATGTTGTTGGTAGTTGTATAAAAATGTGATGTGGTAGCAGGACAAATTTATGCTTATTTCTTACGACTAAAATTGAATATAGGCTGAAGGGCAATTTTGTGGATTACAGTATGTGTATTTTTATGTTAAAAGCAAAAAAAAATGTTTTTTTATATTTTTTTTCGCCTAAAGAGACTATTTTAATACTAAAGCCTTTTTTTTACCTCTAAAAAAGATTTTTGCCACAGAAAAACATTGTTATATTCGTATGATTTTACTACACTTTTGATAGAGGATTGCTAAGTTTGTTGAGAAATTGATAACTTCGTTTAGGAAAACGAGAAAAACAAGATATTCTTGAAATTTTGAATTAAAAACGCCATAAAGAATTATTTATATTCAATTGTTAATGAACGCTGCAAACTAGACTTCTTCTGTAAACTCCAATCATGAAAATTGAACTTATATGTGAATCCAGCTAAGTATTTTTAGCTGTTTGTTTAGCGTTAATAAGCATATCATAATGAAAACATATCATCTCCGCATAAGTAAGTATCTTATAACCCTATTAATAATTTTTTGGGCAGCTTCCTCCTGTTATACTCAGGCAGATAGCTTAAGAAAATCGCTTGCCTTAGCCTCTACGGATTTGGATAGCTTGAACTCATCAAGTAGTCTCGTGCACTTTTACATAAAAAAAAAGCGCAATTGTGATTCTGTACTCTATTTCACCAACCTATTCTTTAACATTCCAAGCCATAAACGCTTCGAACAAGCGTTACGAATGGCAGATGCGCGAACGGATTGTATTGCATTTTCCGATGACAGTGAAGCGTTATTAAACCTGGCGACTTTGATAGAAAATTTCGACTATGACGAAGCCGATGCTGCTAGATTTAATTATCGCATTTGGAGATGTAAGACTATGGCTTACAGAGTGACAGATAGTTTAGTATTAGCTATAGATGCATTGGATAAAATGCTGCATTATGCATTGGAATTGGATAATGACAGAGCAGTAATGAATGCAAACTATGAACTAATGCAATTCTATCTGCAATATCCTGATGGACATCCCATAGCAATAAAATATTCTCAAGACAATTACCGACTAGCGCATAAGGCCTATGTTAAAGATTCATTGGAAGCAGGCAACATATACAATTTATTTATTGCTACCATTAATTTAGGTTCTGTTTTTCGAGAAATTGAACAACTTGATTCTTCTATTATTTATTCCAAAAAAGCACTTAATCAGTATGCTATAAATCAAGGAATAATTCCTCCTGTACTTGAAAGTATATCTAAAGTGGAATACAGTACTGCACTATTGGAAAATGGACAGCTAGATAAGGCTCTGCAAGTAATAGAAGAAGCACTCCCCGTAGTGGAAGAGCAAGCAAGTCCTTATGATGTAATGCAAGCTTTACTTAGTGCATGTACTATTTATGATAGTCTTCAGTTAGATGATAAGGCAAAAAAATTGATCCCAAAGCTAATAGAATGTAATGAGTTGGTAGATGATAAGCAACAAGAGGCTTATATGTATGAGGTCTTAGTACATCATTCAAGAAAAAAAAATCCAGAAAAAGCACTTCTATATAGAGAACATCAAATGAAGCTTGAAGACTCTATACGAAAGGAAAATAATACGTTAAATCTTGCAAGAGTTGAAGCTCAATATAGGTTTGATAATGACCGTAAACAACTTAGCTATCAACAGAGCTTACAAGAAGCAAAAATAAACCAACAACGCTGGCAAATAGCTCTTGGTGGTTTGTTGACCTCATTGGTAAGTATTCTTGCCTTTATCATGTATCGTAACAAGAGGCAGCAAGAAAAAATAAATCAACAACTATTGGAGGCTCACAAAAACTTAGAAAAAAGTAATCATCGTTTGAGTCGTTTTGTTCATTCTGTTTCGCATGATATAATGGGGAAATTGGAGAGTATGCTGATGACGACTAACCTCATGAAAATTGATTCCCTGCCTACCACAGAAGCACAACACTACTACGAAAACACCAAAAGCTCTACTAACTGGCTGCGCGATTATTGCATGGGCTTGCTCACTTGGTCGGAACGTGATTTGGAGGTAGCACCAAGCGTAGTTGCCGAAACTGATACTAAACTGATTGTGGAAGATTTGCTTAAAGCTTATCAAGCAGAATTAGAGCATTATAATTTTGAAGTCATCGTCGGAGATTTACCGATGGTACAAATGCTTGCTGCTCCTGTACAACAAGTCTTCAAAAATTTAATTGATAACGCAATCAAATACACGAAAGACCAAGCAAATCCTAAACTCAAGATATCATCCATATTGGAAGCCGAGGATTGGATTTTTTGTATAAAGGACAATGGAATTGGCA
>CALGLY010000678.1 GCA_937959095.1 uncultured Saprospiraceae bacterium | reverse complement strand
ATAATCAACCAAATGTCTATTTATTGGATAATTGTGGTGAAGTCGTGCATACTTGGGAGTCCGATGCCAATCGTCGGCCAGGAAATATGGCCTATTTGCGGGAAGACGGTCGTCTCGTCATGACCTCCAGAGATAGGGTAGTAGCAGGCAATCCGATATGGGCAGGTGGCGGCGGTGCTACCCTAGAGATTCGAGATTGGGAAAACAACCTAGAGTGGAGTTATACGCTGAATGATTCTTTGCGTCGCTTGCATCATGATATTGCAATCATAGAAAAAGAAGATGGCTTCAATATTCTAGCTATAGCTTGGGAAAAGAAAACTCTAGAAGAAGTACTACTGGTAGGACGCGATACATCTGTATTGGAACGTGGAGAACTATGGCCCGATTATATCTTTGAAATCGATCCTGAAACCGATGAAATCGTATGGGAATGGCATGCTTGGGATCATCTAGTACAAGATTTCGATGAGACAAAACCCAGTTTTGGCCAAATAGCAGCACACCCCAATCGCATCAATATCAATTATGATTTTTCAGGCACAGGACATCCCGACTGGATGCACTCCAATGCGCTCGATTATGATCCCATCAATCGGCAGATACTACTGTGTGTACCTACCTTCCATGAGGTGTGGGTAATCGATCATACGACTACTACGGCACAAGCAGCGAGTAGCCAAGGTGGCTTAGGTAGTCGAGGCGGAGATTTGCTCTATCGCTGGGGAAACCCTGCGGCATACAATAGTGGCACAGCCGAAGACCAACGCCTATTCTATCCGCATGACGCTCATTTTATAGATGATTTTATCGATTTCTTTGATCCGAACTATGGTAAGATTGCGGTCTTCAATAATAGAGTAGGCACCGATTTTTCGACAGTGAATATCTTCAATCCCAATTTTGATATGTATGAGTGGGCGTTTCCATTTGCAGAGGGGAAGTACCTTCCCGCAGATTTCTCCCGCACCGAAGTACATCCTATTGATTCCAGCCTGATGTGGTCTACAGGACTTTCTAGTGTGCAGTATTTACCTAACAGTAATTTGCTGATAGGCGTAGGTCGCTTTGGGTATACCTTCGAGCTTACTCCCGATGGTGAGATCGTGTGGGAATACAAAACTCCTATTCGGATGGGCGCATTGGTGGAGCAAGGGGATTCGTTGGAAATAAATAATAACCTCACTTTTCGCTTCAAACGCTTGCCTACTGATTTTGCTGCTTTCGCGAATCGCGACTTAAGTTCTAAGGGTTGGCTAGAGCTAAATCCAGATACTAACTTTTGTAACAAACTATTGCCTATAGAGGATTTAAAAACAAATTACGGATTACAAATATATCCGAATCCAGCTAACAATATGTTAACTCTAGAATGGGATGCAGGTATTTATGTAAACATTGAAATTTTTGATTTAGTAGGCAGACCTATTATACAATCAATGCGCTTAACAGGTGGTCGAAAATATATTGATACTTCTACGTTTGCAGCAGGGATGTACTTTATTCGGATTAATAAGAAGGAGGCAGGGCGGTTTTTGGTACTACACGAATAGTTTTTTATAGGTTATCTATTTGCGAGCGCTCTTAAAAGAACCAAATAATTTCATTCTTTATTCGAATTTTTGCAGTCTATCAAGTGATTTCAGCCTTTGGAGGCTTGTCAAGCGTTCGATGGCTGCACCAGTTCGCCTGTCAAATAATAGTGATTTAGCTATAGCTGATTCAGTTATATAAAGGCTGAAAAATCAAAATAGATGAACTAAGATATTACTATTTATGGAAGCTTTTTTTTTCACGAAAAAGAAAAAATAAAACACTTTGAATGTCACTTTAATACAAAAAATAGCTTTTTTATATAGCTAATTACTATTTTATTGTAAATGATGATTTGTTTTTTTTTAAATATATAAAAACTTTTTAAATAGGCGATTATGAATAATTTTAGAATAGATTGTGTTATAAATAATTGATTTATAATATTTTATAAAAATAAAAATATGACTTTGCCCGCTCCTCTCCTTTGAAAATATAAGCGATAATTTTATATTTGCTTCATAAAGAGTACGTGGGATTACAAAACTAAAGAGGATATAGAACAAGGAGCTATAGTAAAATCGTAAGTTAAACACTCCTTGCAATTCATTTCATATTAGACTTCCTCCTATAGTCTACTTCCCATAATTTTAAATTTTCAAAAAGGTTATCAGTTTAAGGCTTATCTATTATTGGCTTCAATGCCCAATACTACTAGTTTTAGCCTGTTAAGAACTGATTTCTTTTTTCGCACCTACTTGTGTTACATTACATTTTTGAATATTCGTATATCTTGTATTGAGGTATACCTATTATAGGTTTGATTCATTATGAAATCCAAACTTTAGTTTGATATATGCTATTTATTTTCTCACTTTTTTAAATCCTAAGATTTTATGAAAAGTAAATTAGGAACTATCATAATGTTATTTCTATTTACGTTGCTGTTTTCTGCTAGTCACATAACTGCTCAAACATTGGTGCAGGAAGGGCCAAAGTTCATATCAAGTAAAGGAAAGACGTATCAAGTTACAACAGCACCTGCAAACGAGACAGCAGGAGCGTTGAACACAAGTCTTACTTCTACTCCTCAAAAGAGTATTGATATGGAATCATGGGCGCTTCAAGTAGGTGCTAGACCTATATCAGTTGGAGGAAAGACTTATTATCAACTTGTTGATAGAAATAATGAGCCAGGTTTACCTGTGCCTAAACAAGAAGGTTTAGTGGAAGAATGTCCATCAAAACCTGTAAGAAAGCAATAAAAAGCTTTTTTAGAAAAGTACATTAAATTTCAACAAAGTAATTTTAAGGAATGAAAAACTTATACTTATCAGCAATAGCTCTCATGCTATTTGCTTTTTCTATACAACTTTCAGCGCAAAACTGTACTAATGCGTTGCAACCAGTAATTACTGGTCTCGTAGAAACAAACCCTGGCTCAGGAGATGGTTTAGTAACTCTAACATGGGATGCTAATTGTGCAGATCGTGATCCTTTCACAGATGGATTATCTATTTGTCCTCCTAGTGATAATAACTCTTTACTTTGGTATGTAGGGTTTTATGGACAGAATTCACCAGCACCAAATGGTGTGGGAGTAGAGTGTGATTTCTCGTTTGCTGCTAGCCAATGTGCTGGTTTTCCTACTTTACCAATATCTACAGGTGGTGACTATGGTGCGCAATGTTTAGAGCCTAAAGGTTCTACTTGTTTAAGTCAAGAATTCTCACAACGTATTCCTGCTGGAGTTGGAGATATCCACTCTTGGCATGCTTCAGGGCTAGATAATGGCTTTGATGGCGGTTTCTGTGATGTATTTGGAGGAGTTATCTACGAATTATGCCCAGGGCAGTGCTATAATGTAATGGTATGGGAGGTTATTATAGACCAACCAACAGGAACAGGCCCTACGCCTGACTTTGCTGATGGTAATACTTTACCTTTTCCTGGCTTCGATGCGAATGCAGCTTGTACGAATGTTACCATTGTAGATGAGTCGCCAGCAAGTCCTATTGCTGTGATTTGTATGTCTGGTGCAAATGCTACTATTGAAAACCCTGATTTGTCAGTAGATGTAACAGGTGGAATATGTAATGCTGCTGGTACTACTGTATATACAGGTACTTACCAAGGACAGCCAGAAGATGAAGGAGATGGAGCTGGAGATAATACAGGTATATATGATGGTGATCCATGTACGGTGCAAGATATTGATGAACAAATTGTTATAGATTTGACAGATGGTAGTGTAGACCAATCAATTGGTGCTACAGGAAATGCAGG
The DNA here is from genome assembly GCA_937959095.1 of uncultured Saprospiraceae bacterium. GTDB lineage: Bacteria > Bacteroidota > Bacteroidia > Chitinophagales > Saprospiraceae > JAAUTG01. The sequence continues at coordinate 1,073 of CALGLY010000678.1, read as the reverse complement.
CGATGCAGGTGATTTATCTATAACATCTACTCCAGGTGCGGGTAACTCTGGAAATGGCGATCTTACTTTGGGTGCTCATGTAGTAGAAGTGAATTGCCGAGAGAGTGTAGCTATTCGTTTAAGTACTCCAACAGGTTGTAAAGGTACTTCAGACCTTGCAGATTTTGGTATCCGAATTTGTGATAATTCAGATGGTGTTACTTATACTGATGCAAAGGTTTATATTTCTAATAATGGTATGCCAATCTTTCCAAATATAGGAGGTACGGTTTATCCTACTTGTGACTTTACGGCAGATGATGACTTAATCTATTCAGAGCCTATTGGGCAAGGTACAGATCAGTGTACTTCAAATCTAGGTGTAGGCTATCCTGCAAATTGGACAGCACAATTCGGAGCATTCTTAAGTGAAGATGATACCGGTGATTGTATTCGTAACCTAGTAGGTAACCCATTTGCAGGCGACGGAGCAAATCCATTTAACTTGCCAGGTACTATTACTCAAGATTTTGGTGATGGCATCGAGCGTTCATTATCTACAGTATGTATTAGTTTTGAAGATCCATGTGATGGTTCTAAATCTGCTACTTGTGTGAAGTTTATTTCTGATATGGCTCCTATGAGTGGTGGAATACGTACTTGTCAGGTTACTTGTGCTACAGGTACAGGTACTACCGATGATGGTCGCATTATTATTGAAGATTTGATTGGTGGTTCTCCAGACGAAGAGATGGATGCGGATACAGATGGTGTTTATTCTGATACCTATACATTCTTAGTAGATGGTGCTGCTACTACCTTTACACAGGTAGCAGGTACTGCTACTTGGCAGTCTATGGATGTATTTGCTCCAGGTCTTTATGATGTGGTAGTAGAAGATCCTTTAGCACCAGCTTGTGGTTCGGCTTGTGATATCGTAGGTACAGTTACTATTTTACCTCCTCCAGTTGTTACACTTGCAGCAACGGATGATAATGCTTGTGCTGGCGATGAAACCGATAATGATTTCACAATCGATATGTCCACTAGTACAGTAGTAGAAACGATCTCCTTAGTACCAGGAGACGATATAT
>CALGLY010000677.1 GCA_937959095.1 uncultured Saprospiraceae bacterium | reverse complement strand
TTTGGTTTCAGAATCTTGTACTTAGTGGAAAGTATTTTCACGCGTATGGAAAAACCGAAGCTCAGTTTCGTAGACCTGAAAGTAGTAAGCATAGAATGCTACAACTAACACTAGGCTATCAATTTAAATTCAAGGATAAATAAATCTTTTAAGCAAGATTATCCTCTTTACTCTGCCAATTGTTTTCGGATGCGACTCAAGGACGCGGGCTGAATGCCGAGATAAGAAGCGATATGTTTAAGGGAAATTTGCTGGAGTAGATTAGGATTTCTATTGCGTAATTCTAGGTAGCGTTCCGTAGCAGACATCGTGAGTAGGGATATTTCGCGCTCTTCTTTTCGGCGGTAGATTCGTTCTGCATTGAGTCGCCCGATGCGCTCGGCATTTTTGTAGGTATCGCAAAGTCTATCCAAATCCGTTTTGCCAATCGACAAGACCGTGACGGGGGATAAGGCTTGAATTGCCATCAAAGAAGGTCTTCGACTTAGGAAGGAATAGTAGGCACTCACATAGTCATTGGCAAACATAAAGGCTACGGAAATTTCTTCGCCCGTTTTGTTATAAAAACCTCTGCACGTCCCTTCATAAATAACCGATAAATAATCCTCTACCTGTCCTTCTCGACATAAGAACGCTCCTTTCTTAAAGGTTCTTTCTTTAATACAAACCCGTATTGCGTCCCATTCTACTGCATCTAATTGAACTAGTTTATTGAAAATATTTTTGAGAATTGCTGTTTTGTCACTGTGCATCATACATTCTTTTGAATTTAGGGCTTGCGTAGAAATAAAAACTAGATAAGAGGTTCTTTATTTTCATCAAAAAAACCTGTTATCTTTTTACCCCAAAGTCTAAATTCACTCTACAAATGCAAGCCACATTCCGTTTTCGGAGAGTTGTTCCAACGTCCCGAACGTCCTTCGCCAGGCACGGTACAATGCGAACAACCAATCGAATTATACCCTCTACCTTTCAAGGGATGAAACGGTAAATGATGATCTCGAATGAAGGCATCGCGCCCTTCAAAATCAATATCGAGTAGCGGATAAAACTTGGTAATTTCTTCCTTTTGCTCGAAAATATTGAGGGTTTCTCTAAAATTAGTCTGCCATTTCATCAAGCCTGACACCCAAATTTTATGTTTTTCTTTCACCGAGCGTAATGGCTCTACTTTATTGTAATGGCAGCAACGATTGGGTTGCGTCTTCCACATTTCTGTTGATTTGGTTAATTCGTGTTTTTGCGGTTCTGCCTGTATACTCACTACTTTTAGTTCGTAGAGCTGCGTGAGGTATTCTTTATAAATTAAAGTCTCCTTGAAGTGGTAGCCCGTATCAATAAAATAAATCGTTTGCGCTTTATTGATGTCCGAGAAGACCTTGAGTAAAAAGGCAGAAGTCGCTGCAAAAGAAGAAGTCAGCATAATATCCTCGGCATCAAAGTCTTTATACAATTGTTCGACACGCTGATAAACATCTAGCTTGTTGTATTGCTTATTGAGTTGTTCAAAATTGACTAACGAAAGTACTCCATTTTCCATGTAGCAATGTTTTACTGAAATTCGGGTAATAAGTAGTTGAATATCTTATAACCGCAAGCTAGGATTTTTAAATATGAAAAATTTTGCTTTAAGAATTCTTTATTTCGTTTTATTACGATGTCTCTTTCAATGAATTTAGGCTATAAAAGAAAGATTTTATAAAAGCTGTTACGCAGTATTATAATTTTATTTCTTTTTTCGACCCTGATTTCTTTTAGTGGAAAAAGTGATAAAAAAGCCTGTCTGCCGTCAGGCAGGCGTTAAAAATGCTACACTGTTTGAGCTAAAAACCACTTTAAGAGAAAGAAATAAAAGTATGTAACAGATACCACTCAGCCTGCAAAACAGTTCGTTAAAGCGAGCCTGTCTGCCGTCAGGCAGGTTTGTAGGATTTAGCTTTTTGTCGCTTTTGGAGCGTTAAAAAAGAAATGCAGTCTTGACTTTTTTTGGTTGGTTTTTTGTGTCAAGACAAAAAATGAACACGCCCTACTTCGTAACATCATTTACAACAAAAACCCCTCCAACTTATCCGCTATCTTACGGTCATTACTCAAGCGCGGCACTTTATTCTGCCCACCTAATTTCCCTTGCGATTTCATATAATTCCGAAACGCATCACGTTGCAAAGGCGTGATTTTCAGGCAGCGCAACATCGCACTATCAATAAGGTCTTTGTAGTAGATATTTTGCTCTACCATAGCGGCATTCAAACCTTCTTCAAAAGCGGTGAGGTCGTTGGGTACTTCCTCGAATTCCACGAACCACTCGTGGTAAGGCAAGCCTACTTCAGGCGGCGTGACTTGCGGCGCGACCGTAAATTCCACGATTTTTGTATTCTTCTGCTTTGCCATCTGTAGCATCGCTTCTTCTACTTCTTTGCCGATGACGTGTTCGCCGAAAGCAGAAATGAAATGCTTGATGCGCCCCGACACCACTAAGCGATAGGGATTTTTAGACACAAATTGCACCGTATCACCGATATTATAGCCCCAAAGTCCCGCATTGCTATTGATGATAAGGGCGTAATTTTCACCGATTTCTACCTCCGCTAAAGAAAGGCGCGTAGGATTTTCCTCGAAGATTTCGGAGGCTGGTACAAACTCAAAAAAGATGCCCGAATTGACATTAAGCAACAAACCTTTCTCTTTTTGGCTATCCTGAAAAGCGATAAAACCCTCCGAAGCGGGATAGGTTTCTACGCTATCTATGCGCTTGCCCACGAGTTGCTCTAGCGTAGCGCGATAGGGCTCAAAATTGACCCCGCCATAGACAAAGACCGAAAAATTCGGAAAAATATCCTTCACATATTGCTTGCCCGTGCGTTCCAGTAGGCGCTCATAATACATCTGCACCCAGGGCGGTATGCCGCTAATGAGACGGAGGTCTTCCCCGATAGTTTCGTCCACGATGCGGTCGAGTTTTTGTTCCCAGTCTTCGATGCAGTTCGTATCCCAGCTTGGAAGTTGGTTCTTCTTTAACCAATTTGGCACCATGTGGTTCGAGATGCCCGACAGTCGTCCTGTCAGAACGTCGCCTATTTTTTCTAGTCTTGGGCTACCAGAAAGAAAAATCATTTTGCCATCCAAAAAACTCCCATTTCCTGTTTCGATATAGTAATTGAATAAGGCATTTCGGGCTGTATTGAAATGATTGCTGACGCTTTGATTAGTGATGGGAATATACTTCGCGCCCGAAGTCGTGCCAGAGGTTTTGGCGAAATATTTAGGGATGCCCTTCCATAAAATATTGGCTTCGCCTGCCTTGATACGCTCTACATAGGGACGCAATTGTTCGTAGTCGCGCAGAGGG
>CALGLY010000676.1 GCA_937959095.1 uncultured Saprospiraceae bacterium | reverse complement strand
GTTCTCGGTTTGTACCGAAATGTTCCCCTTTTGCATATGCTCTAATTTTGTGTATAAGGTGTAACTTGTTAGTTCTTACGCTTTCCTTTTAGCAAGGGGTGTGCCAATGTTATTTTGGCAGACACTCTCATTCTAACCCCTTCCGCAACCAAATCCGATACTCTCCTATCTCTTCGCGAGCATCCACAGCTGTAATATTAAACCCATTATTCAAGGCAAAATGCAACATAGCGCGATGCCGATTGAGGGTCTTGAAAGTAATAAACGGATAGCCTTGTGCCTTCGCCCATCTCTCTTGTGCTTCGGCAAGTTTTCGGGCGATACCTTGCCGATGATGCGTGGGTAATACGCCACCCATCCAAGAATAGAAACTGCCTTTTTCACGCTCATAGCCTACTTTGAAACCGACGGCTTTTTCGGCTTCATAGGCTACCAAAATAAGATGCGGAACAGTACGTAGGCGACGCTCGTACTCTTCCGCAGCATAAGGATGATAGAAACTTGGTATCTGCTTCGATAGCGCGACCACTGTTACTATATCTCCTTTTTTTATTTTCAATTTTTCTGTCTTTTTTATCGCCTCTTTTTTGTAGCGAAGCGCATTTTATAGGGCGGATCTATTTTGCCTTGCTTTATTTTTTCTAATCTACGTTTACTCAATCTACGTTTCAGCGGCTTCAAGTGTTCTGTAAATAAGATACCTTCGATGTGGTCATATTCGTGCTGAATGACGCGTGCATTGATGCCAGTGAAAACTTCTTCGTGCGTCTCAAAATTTTCGTCTTGATAGCGAATACGCAATTGAGATGGTCGATCTACATCGCCGCGAAAATCAGGAATACTTAGACAGCCTTCTTCAAAGGCACGTATCGCACCGCCTTCTTCTATTTTCTCTGCATTGATAAGCACTTTCCGAAAGCCTTTTGCTTCTTCTCCTTCCTCTTGTGCTTCTCTCGTATCTACAAGGAACAAGCGAATCGCTAAGCCAATTTGTGGTGCTGCTAAGCCCACGCCTTGTGCATTTTCCATCGTTTCCCACATATTCTCAATAAGGGCTTCCAATTTTGGATAGTCCTTTGTTATTGCTTCGCCTTTTTTTCGGAGTACCGATTGTCCATATGCGTATATGGGTAGTATCATCTTTTCTTTTTAAAACATTTGCTTTGCAACTTAGTAGAGGATATAGGGATTTTCTTTTGATAAAAAACCTCTTAGTTCTACTCTTTCGCCTGCTCACTCAATATTAAAATCCTAGTAGGGATACATTGTCAATTATTAATTGTTCATTATCAATTATTAATTTTCTACGTATTCAATGCCCCACAAACGCTAATCACTTGCCCTGAAATATATTTTGATAAGTCGGAAGCTAGAAACAAACAAGCTTCTGCTACTTCTTCTCCTGTGCCGAGGCGTTTCATTGGAATACTACTCAAGAAAGCTGCTTTCACTTTCTCGTCGAGTTCCTGCGTCATGTCTGTCTCGATGAAACCTGGCGCAATCGCGTTGCAACGAATGCCACGAGAACCAACCTCTTTCGCTATAGATTTCGAGAATCCAATAATGCCCGCTTTGGAAGCCGCATAATTGGCTTGTCCTGCATTTCCAAATACACCGACTACCGAACTCATATTGATGATAGATCCGCTGCGTTGTTTTAGCATCGGGCGCAACACCTGTTTAGTAAGGTTGAACACCGATTTCAAGTTGGTATGAATTACTGCATCCCATTGTTCTTCACTCATGCGAAGCATCAAAGTGTCCTTCGTGATTCCTGCATTATTGATAAGCGTATCCACTCGTCCAAAATCAACTAAAACCTGCTTTACTAAGGCTTCACTTGCTTGAAAATTAGCGGCATCTGATTGATAGGCTTTTACGCCTTCGCCTAACTCTGCAACAAGGGCATTAGAACGCTCGGCAGAGGAATTGTAAGTGAAGGCTACTTTCGCTCCTTGAGCTACAAATTTTCGTACAATCGCTTCGCCTATGCCACGTGAACCACCTGTGATGAGGACAACTTTATCTTTTAATAATTCCATGAATTCGATGTGCATTCAAAAGCAAATTCAAGAACTTTCCGAAATCTACTTTCTGATTGAAAAGTGCAAAAGTAGATAACTTTAGGCAAGTTGTATTAATAAATCAAGCACAAATAATAGCTTGATTAGTAGTCGTGGAGGTATTGATTACTTGTTTTTCTATTTGCAAAAACTGTTTTAAGGCTGCTATACATTTCGTTTTATCAATCGTCCATAACAAATAGGGCAAAGAGAAAACCTTAATGTGCATTCGGTTAAACATTTTAATCCGCTCCAATGGAAAGGCTTCTTGATAAATGCCTGGATAACCGACCAAATCAATACAGTAAGTTTTTCCATCTTTCACGACCACAATATCAATATCCAAACCTGCTATTTGGTAATTTTCATAAATTTGATCGCAGCCGAACGTATGGAACTCCGAAAGAACATTCTGCATAAATTGGTCTTGAATCAAACTGTTCTTAATGGCTTCCCCCTTTTGGCTTACTTCTTTTGCGAAGGCTAAATATTCGCTTAATAATAAATTAGGATTTAAAACGGATGGATTAAAAGAGGTAAAAACATGCTGCACAGAACGCGCCCTCGTAATGCTCACATTGAAGACATCGGCTTTGCTCAAATAACGAAATGCAGACGGATGTGAAGCATCATCTAAGGCGAAAGATAGCAACATAATATCACGTTCTTCTCCTTGAAAAAAATGAGGCGTTCCTACTAATATTTGATGTTTTTGAATAGCTGCTAAATCAATATTTTGTTCTATCAATTTTCGCAAATAATCACTCTGGTCTCGAAAAGGCGATAAAATCCCGATGCTTTGACTAAGGTTCGTAGATAGTTCTGCTTCTTCACTAATGATTCCTTCGACCAATGCTAACACTGCTTTTGCTTCCGACGGATTGTGTCCTTTAGCTAAACGTTTGCCTCCTATCTCATGGATGTGCAAATTGCCATACGATTTAGCAGTAGGCGTATCGGTCATCAGACTCAAGGAATTATCATAGAATTTCCGCTTGCTGAATGCTATCAAATCAGGTAGACTTCGGTAATGCTCATTCAGGAAATGAATTTGGTCTTGATTTGTTATGCTTTCTAAGGCAAAATCGAGCAGGCTTTTGTTTCTATAATTTAGACCTTCTAAGTCCTCCTTTTCGAGTTCGTTTTCCTCTAATAATTGTTCTTGTCGCTGCTTGGAGAGAAACGAAATATGCCGCAATTGCTTCGGATCACCTGCTACTACGGCTCGCTTGCCTCGTTGCAGGATCGGAATAGCACTTGCTATATTGCATTGCGTTGCTTCATCAAAAATTACTAG
>CALGLY010000675.1 GCA_937959095.1 uncultured Saprospiraceae bacterium | reverse complement strand
TCGAGTAATCAATTAGTGGGTACAATTCCTATACAGTTGGGGATATTACCAAATCTATCCTATTTTAATCTAGAAGATAATCAGTTAAATGGGACAATTCCTTCTGAATTAGCTGATTTACCAAATTTATCAAGTCTAAATCTTGGTAGAAATAATCTAATAGGAATGATTCCTGTTGAATTCGGAAATAATATAAATATAAAAGTTTTAAGGCTATATGAAAATCAATTAACTGGAATGATTCCTGTTGAATTAGGTAATTTGGTAGATTTAGAGATTCTTGATTTAGGGAAAAATCAATTAACTGGAGGTATTCCACCTGAATTAGGTAATCTCTCAAAACTAGAATGGCTTCTTTTGGAAGAAAATCCGCTTGGTGGTAATATTCCATCTGAGTTGGAGACTCTTTCTAGTTTATGGCTTCTTAATTTGACAAATAGTCAACTTACAGGAGATATTCCACCCGAATTAGGCTATTTAGGAGACTTAGAGTATTTGTACTTAGGAGAAAACAATCTTAGTGGCTGTATTCCACCTGAACTATCCAATTTAACGAACTTGATAACCCTAGATTTTAACAATAATTTGTTGAGTGGACATATCCCAGGAAGTTTAGGGGACTTATTAAATTTGACTTATTTACGTGGCTATAGCAATAATCTTTTAGGTTGCTTTCCTGAAAACTTAAGCAATCTTTGTGGAAGATCCGTGAATTTTTCTAGTAACACTAACTTGCCTAGTGGCGGCGATTTTTCCGCATTCTGTTCCAATGGTAGCGGCCAATGCGCCCTAGAACTCGCCATAAAAACCTATCTGCAAGGCCCACTAGATATCAGCACAGGCTTAATGGATGATGACCTCCGCCAAGCAGGCTTGTTACCTGCTAGTTTTGGAGGCAGCAATATCACAAGTCCAGATGTATTCAATATTACAGGTGATGACGCTATTGTAGATTGGGTAACGGTAGAATTGCGACCTACTTCTAGCCCTACGACTATTGCTTTATCACGTCCAGTACTCTTACAGCGTGATGGTGATGTGGTGGATGTAGATGGTAAAACACCACTCAACTTTGATACTCTTGCAGCAGACACCTATCATATCGTCGTGAAGCATCGCAATCACTTGGGTATCATGTCCAATATGACGGTAACGGTGAATTGATGATTTGAATGCAAACTATAAAACACAAAAGCCTGCTTTTATCGAAAGATGAAAGCAGGTTTTCTTTTTTTGGCGTAAATCAAAAAAAAAATGGTGCCGCCCCAAAAAGCAACACCATCTATATGCGTACCTAAATAAAACTTATCTCATTTTCATAAAGCGAATAGTGGTATTTTGTTCTCCTATTTTTAAATAATAAATACCTGTAGGTAAAGCACTCACTTGAAGGATACCTTCATTCAGTTGTCCTGCTTGCAAGCGTTTCCCTAAGGCATCATAAATAGAGTAGGTCGTCTCGGCTGTATAAGTGCCTTGTATATGTAGTAGCTCTGCGGTAGGGTTCGGATAGATTGTTATATCTCTGCTGTTTTGCTGTTGAACAGGCATTGGATATAAATTTCCACCGTTTTCAAGCATTGCTTCATCATCTTCATTTGGTGTGCAGCAACTGCCATTATTGGGCGTAGAATCAGCATCCGTTTCATCTGCTGCTATGACTTGTGCATAAGGCATATAATCTGCCGTAGCAGGTCGAACGCGTAATTCGAGCCGTGCCGTCACAAATGGAAATAATCTATCTATCGTCCAAATATTAGTAGCAGGATCATAGGAAGAATTGTGCGAAGTAATAGGCGAAAGTCCCTCTATCAATGCGGCATTTTCGCCTAGTGGCACTTCGACTTGCACATTATTCGCTATGCTTCTGCTATCATTATACAAGTAAATCACTAGGATATTATGCTCGTCTGTGAGTAGCGGTATATTATCCGCTTCCATGCTCAATTCTAAATCAATGCGCGGTGCTTCGGCTTGGAAGAGGGCTTCGTCATCTTCATTAGCGGTGCAGCACGTGCCATTATTCGGTGTAGAATCCGCATCATCTTGCGTTGCACTTGTTACTTGTGCTAGAAACTCTAAGGAAGAAGTCTTGCTATATAAATCTACCACTAAGGTAGCCGTGCCACCTGCCGGAACGCTTATATTGCGCCAAACACTATTGAAATAACTACCCGAAGAAGCTACCGACTGCGAGCCACCAACTTGCACTGCATTTCCATCTAGTCCTAAATTCACGGTCACGCCTGTAGCATCTAAATTGCCTTTATTTTCTAGTGTTATGGTGAAATTGCCACTTTCCCAGCGATCTATATCTGGATTTTCGCTACTCACCGAAAGCTCTAAATCTATTGCTTCTATAGCATTTCGCGTAAAGGTGATGGAAGATGCATTGTTCTCCATATTGGTATCATTCAGAAAATCACTGGATACGTTTGCTGCTATTGTATAGGTATCTACGAACATATCGGCAACGTCTCCACTTATTTGGTAGCTTACTTCTAGCATTGCTGTTTCTCCTATTTCCAGTACTGGAAGATTCCAATATCTACTAGTTGTGCCAACATTTAAATTGTTAGATTCTGATAAATAACCGCCTGGAAAAGCCGTAGCAATGGATAATACCTTTCCTGTGAAAGGATGTTGGAAGCCTGCCATTTCACTAGCATACAGTATTTTTAATTCTCTAGCTATTTCATCACCATTGTTAGTCACTAGCACCTTATAGCGCATAATGTTTCCTTCTTCATAAAGGAGGTTATCGCTAGTGAGCCTTATTTCTACATCAGCAGTTGTTTTTTGGCAGGCAATATCTATATCAAAATCAACCGTGAAGCCATTCGGATCGAAGGAGAGTAGGGTATTACTTATATAATTGAAGTCCGTTTCTACAAACGGATTGTAGGTATAAGTCAAAGAGACCGTTTCTGTCGCGCCTGCTGGAATAGAAGGTACAATGGCATCACTTACTTTATGTGGTGGCGGATTGAAAGGCGCGTAGACTGCCTGAATGTATTGAAACATACCTAAAGTGGTAGGTGCAGAAGCTTCATTGCTATTATTTCGAATTGTCATTTCATAAGTTAGTTCTCCACCAACTGCAGGAAACTGAACAGGACAACTCACTTCTAAAATACTTAAATCTACAGGCATTGGATAAATCACTTCATCATCCTCTAAAGGGCAAGCGAAAAGGC
>CALGLY010000674.1 GCA_937959095.1 uncultured Saprospiraceae bacterium | reverse complement strand
CGCTTGGAATTACAAAGACTACTTCTCGGATTTCATCATCATCGCTACTTGCACCTTTTTTATCTTTGTCATCCTTGTCGCGGGTAGTTACTGCTTGGATAGGTAAACTCAGGGCATCCTTTGCCGTTTTTGTCTTTATCTCCACAGAAGCTGACATTCCTGGACGGAATGGAAACGGACTTGTAGGTGAAGTCAAATCGGCATAAGAATCAGGATTCATATTGATTTTTACGACAAAATTCACGACTTGGTCGCTGGTTAATGATACATTTTGCGAGGTGAGATTGGCAGCCGTACTCGCTATTTCGGCTACTTTACCCGAAAACTTTCGCCCGATATAGGCATCCACTTCCACATCTACATCATTGCCGATGAAGACACGCGGAATGTCATTTTCACTCACTTCCACTTGCACTTCCATTGCTGAAAGATTGGCAATTCGCATCATTTCTGTACCTGCCATCTGTATCGTTCCTACTACGCGCTCGCCCTCTTCCACACCTAACATAGATACTACGCCCGTGAGTGGCGAAAGGATACGAGTCCGCTCCAAGCTCGTCTGCAATTGCTTCAAATTGGCTTGAGAACTTTCTATTTGAAAGCGCGAAGAACGCGCCGATTCTTTAGCAGATTTTACGCCTGCTTCTGCGGTCTTCACGCCTGCTTTTGCCTGATTGAGTGTGGCTTCATAGCCTTCAAATTCCGCCGCTGCAATTGTACCTTCTTTATATAAGGTCTGAAAACGCTCGAAGGTCTGTTGTGCCGCAGCAAAATCTGCATTAGCACGTTCTAGCCCAGCAACAGCACTCGAAACCTGTGCTTCGGCATTCGCCAATTGCGCTTTTGCACTACTCACGCCTGCACGCCCTTGATCGACTTGCGACTCATAAGCATCTGGTTCTATGCGTGCTAGAAGCTCTCCTACTTTTACAGAATCTCCTTCTTCTACTGTGAGTGCAATAATCTCACCTGACACATCCGAACTAATACTCACTTCTGTTTGTGGAAAGATCTTGCCACTCGCTGCCACCGTCTCTGTGATAGTGCGAAGTTCTACTTCTTCTGCCATTACTTTTTCACCGTCTTTTCCTTGTCTGCTTTTCCAAGCAGCGAAAGCAGTGAGCCCAATAATAGCGGCTACCAAAAGCCAAATCCACCAAGTTTTTTTCTTTTTCTTCGGACGATTTCTGCGGTGCTCTGCCATAGTTATTTTGTTTAAAGCGCAAATCTCCAATTAAACTTGATGATAGTGATTTCAAAATGACCATCATCAAACTTAAATTGAAACTATTAATTTTTAATTGTCAATTATTAATTAAGTCTAAGTGGTTTCCCGATATAAAAATCTAGTACTTTACAATCGAAAACGTACTGATATTTTGCTCGTAGTAAATCTGTTTCTGCTTGGTCGCGCGTATTGCGGGCTGTTGTATATTGTAAGTTATTCGCCGCGCCATACTCAAATCTTTTTTCTGTATTTTTAAAGGCTGCTTTGGAAGAAGTATAGGCTTGTTCGGAGGCTTCGAGTGCCAATTTAGAAGCACGTGCATTCGCCAAATACTGCTGCACATCGCGGCGTAGTTGTTGCTTCACTTGCTTTGCTTGTAGTTGAGCATCCAATACGCCTAGTTCTGCGCGTTCGATATTCGCATCGTTACGACCATTATTATAAATTGGAATACTAACACTTAATCCCAGTGATTGTCCAAAATTTTCGGTGAATTGATTACCAAAGTTCTTTTTTGGAATTTCTCCTACTTGTTCCAATCCAAAAACCCCAATTGTAGCAGGCATATCATTGATAATAACGGTCGATTCTTGAAGTACGGTCTGAAATTGAGCCTCTTCAAAAGCTCTTGCTAAAGTCGAATAATTGGAACTCATCGAACCAAATACATTGACAGATGGACGCTTTCCCGCTTTTGCAATTTCAATATCATAATCACTACTTTTCACCCGCAACTCACTCGCTTCTATTTGTGGCTGACTTTGCAAAGCTTGTGTATAAAGTGTATTCAAATCATATTTATCAATATCATCGGTAGGCAAGACCACTTCTGGTTTTTGGATTTGAAAATCGGGATTATCTTCTAGTTCCAAAAACTGCTTGAGATTGAGGTAATTTAGGGTGACATTATTTTCTGTCAAGATTACATTCTGCTTATCGCGGGCGATTTGGGCTAGAATATCTAAACGATCATTTTCTGGAAGGCTTCCTGCGGTAATCAATTTATTCGTTCGGTCTAACTGTTCTTTTGAAAGTTCTAATCGAGTTTGGGCATTACTGGCCTCTTCTTCGGCTAGTAGAATGCTAAGGTAGGTCACTGCAATATTCAATCCAATATCATTCGCAGCAGTAGCCGCATCGGCTTTTGCTAAGTCTAAATTTACTTTGCCTTGTTCGATTGTATTCTTGATGCGTCCACCTGTGTACAAGGGTAAGCCCGCACTCACACCTAGACTTCCATAGCCTAAGGAACTTGTTCCAAAAGCATCGGTTGTTGGGTCAATAGTACGCCCGAATTGCAAACCACCACTTAGTGTTCCATTCACAGAAGGGAGCTGCTGCAAGCGATTTACCTTAGTTGTAATTTCTGCGTTCTGAACAGCGATTTCATTACGTTGTAAAGAAAGATTGCGCTCTCTCGCATAATCTACGCAGCGTTGCAAATCCCAGGTATCCTGCGCTTGCAAGAAGGAAACAGTAAAAAAGAGGCATACTAAAATGGCGAATCGTTGCATATCGGATGTTTTTTCTTTTTTAGATTTGAGATGTTAGATATGAGATATGAGACTCTTTATCAGCAAAAAAATTAGATATAAGATCTCATGTCTTAATCCCTTCTTTATACAAATACAAAAGAACTAAAAAGCATTCATTTAAAAATACTCATTCTACCGATGGCGTATTTTTTTCGATGAAGAGGTTTATTTCATTCCTTCTAGTTTATTTAAGCATTCGCTTTTTATATCAAAAGACCTATATTCACATCTAATAAAAACAGCTTTAACATGAGAATCTACCTTTTCTTATTTAGCATCGTGTTACTTGGAGCTTGTCAAGCAATAGGCACAGATGAAAACACAAATACGACAACAGAAACAAATACAACTATGCACTACGATGATTACCCAACTTATGAGGGCAATGACTTGGGCGTAACTTATACCCCTGATAAAACTAGTATAAAAGTATGGTCACCTGCTGCCGAAGCAATGACTTTGCGTCTCTATGAAGAAGGGGAAGCTGGCAAAATGGTTAAGGAAAATGCACAGACCAAACAAGTAGATAAAGTATGGCTTTTTGAGCTAAAAGGCGATATGAAAGATAAATTCTACACGGTGCAAGCCAAAGTGAATGGCGAATGGCTACAAGAAACCGCCGACCCAAATGCCACCGCAGTAGGTATCAATGGGCAACGGGGCATGATCGTAGATTTGGATAGCACGAATCCTGAAAACTGGGAGGAAGATAAAAGTCCTCCTTTGAAAAATTTCACGGATATAATCATCTACGAACTGCATGTGCGCGATATGTCGATTCATCCCTCTTCGGGCATCAAGAATAAAGGGAAATTCCTAGGCTTGGTGGAAGCTGGTACACGCAGTCCTTCTGGAGAAGCTACCGGACTCGATCACTTCAAAGAATTGGGCGTGACGCATATCCACCTTTTACCTTCTTTCAATTTTATGCCGCGCTCGGTAGATGAGAAAAACCCTGATGCGAAATACAATTGGGGCTACGACCCGCAACATTATAGCATTCCAGAAGGAGCATACTCTACTGATCCTTACGATGGCAATAACAGAATCACGGAATTCAAAAAAATGGTACAGACTTTCCATGATAATGGGCTTCGAGTGGTGCTAGATGTGGTCTATAATCATACGGGAGAGACGGAGAATTCGGTATTCAATCAAGTAGCACCAGGCTATTATTATCGACACAATGAAGATGGGACTTGGTCGAATGCTTCGGGCTGTGGGAATGAGACGGCTTCCGAACGTCCGATGGTGCGCAAATTCATGCTGGAATCTATGAAGCATTGGGTGAAAGAATATCATATTGATGGCTTCCGAGTGGATTTAATGGCGATTCACGACATAGAAACGATGAATATTATTGCTAAAGAATTGCACAAAATAGATCCGAGTATTTTCATTTATGGAGAAGGCTGGACGGCTGGCGATAGTCCCTTACCTGTAGAGAAACGCGCCTTGAAAGCACACGGAAAGCAATTGGATAAAATCGCTGTCTTTAGTGATGACTTACGCGATGGACTGAAAGGCAGCGTCTTTGAGCACGAAGGAAGAGGTTTTGTGAGTGGGCAAGCTGGCACAGAAGAAAGTATCAAGTTTGGAATTGTAGCTTCTACGCAGCATCCGCAGGTGAATTATGAGCAAGTAAATTACTCGAAAGCACCTTATTCGAATAATCCGACACAAACAATAAGCTATGTTTCTTGCCACGATAATCATACGCTTTTTGACAAATTAAAGATTTCTTGTCCTGATGCTTCAGAGGAAGAAGTGCTAAAAATGCACCGCCTAGCAAATACGATTGTCCTGACTTCGCAAGGTGTGCCGTTTTTACATGCAGGTGCGGATTTGGTGCGTACTAAAGATGGTGTAGAAAATTCCTATGAATCACCCGATTCGATTAACCAATTGGATTGGGAACGCAAAACGACCTATAAACAACATTTTGAGTACTATAAAAAATTGGTGCAATTACGAAAAAACCATCCTGCTTTCCGCATGACCTCGACGGAAATGGTACAAGAAAAATTGACGTTTTTAGATATAAAACCAGGGCTCACTATCGGCTATCAATTGTCGGATAACGCCAATGGTGATAGCTGGAAGGATATTATAGTCTTATTGAATGGAAACAAGACCGACGTGCCTCGGCACATCCCTTCGGGCGAATGGACGGTGGTGCTACGCGGCGATAAAATCAATGAAAATGGCTTGGCTAAAATAAGCAATGGACAAGTGCTGATACCTGCTATGGGCGCGATGATTTTGAAACGGTAAAATTGCTAAAGAACGATGAAAGAATAAGATAGGGTTCTGTCCACTGTTTTTATTTATGATAATAATTCTAGAATACTACTGTTTCCTATCTGTTTATTTGGTTTTATTATCATAATATGTAACTTTAAACTGTGAGAGCAATAAAGGCATTAATGAT
>CALGLY010000673.1 GCA_937959095.1 uncultured Saprospiraceae bacterium | reverse complement strand
CGTTACGTTTTCCTTTATTTCATCTATGCGATCAGTCGTACCTAAAATTCGCACTCGATCTACCTTATCCAGGCGGCTCTTTCCTGTTCTGCTTTGTCCAAATAATTCTAGTGTCAAATTATTTTTAGGCTGAATATATACGCGTTCTTGAAAGGCAGCAGAATCACAAAGTGCTGCTATTTTTATCTCAAAACTAGCAGAGGTATAATCTGTTTTTTGAACTTCTAATTCGTAATCGGTACTTGGTTTTAGACTTATGGGGTCACTATATGTAACAAGCTTATTTCTAAACTCGCCTGTATTTATCGTATAGCTGATGTCATCCAATTGTTGTTCGCCACAATAAGCGAGCACTTCTAAGGAAGCAGATATATCATCTATTTTTGCTTCGTATATATTGGGGCAACAGCCTTTGCAGTTTTGCATTTCCAAATCATCGGAAGTTACTCGATTGGATGCAAAGTAGGCACGTGTTCCATCTTCGCTACGGAAGAAATAATTATCATCGAAGCTACTATTTACTGGATAATCTAATGCACGAGGTTTTTCCCATGTATTTCCATTCCACTTCGCTTGGTAGATATCCAAATTCCCCAAAGAAGGGCGACCATCTGTACTAAAATAAAGTGTTTGGCACTTCTGATGATAGAAGGGTGTCACATCATTTCCTGTGGTATTGATAGCTACCAGATTTTCTGGATCTTGATATTCTACCCGCCCATCGGCAAGTAGTTGGATGCGGCTTTGCCAAATATCCATATCTTTTGCGCCGCTAGCATCGGGGCGATTGGATGCAAAAAACAGGATTTCATTGCCTGCTGCATCCTGTCCTATAGCGGGTTGTGTTGTATTATAATTGCTTAGGTTGATGCCCTCTGGCAAACGTTCGCCTGGCGACCATGAGCCATTACTATTTTTTTTGCTTTTGTAGATTTCACAGCGATATTTACCTAATGCTTGATAATCGCAAACCGTATAGTACATCTCTTGCTTATCTAAGCTTAATGCAAAATGTCCATTTTTTCCTGTTTCATCGCCTACTTCTGTCAAATCGCTACTAAGGCGATTCACTTTTTGTTTGAAGATATTGAATTTCGCATTTTTCAAATCGGTCGTATCTACTTCCGAAGGATAGTATAAACTTGTGAAATAGAGTTCCCCGCCATCTAAATAGGGGGCGAAGGAGGAACGACAAGGCGCATTGAGCTTGCTATCTACTCGTTTCACGGAGGAGATGCTGCCTTTAGATTGTCCTTCGATGTTCATAGCGACTTGGCTATCTTGTAAATATCGTTTTGCTGTAGATATAAGATCGGTATTTACTTTATCCGAACCTTCATATTCTTGCAAAAATCGCTGATAACTCTGTATGGCAGATTGATATTCGCCAAATACTCGGTGCGTATTGCCCAAGTGGAAATCAATCATAGGATAGCGCGCACGATCTTCATGTGCTGCGGCCATCATATAAGCGGTTTTTGCTTCATCAATAATGGTAAGGTTCGTCGCTGTTTCGCCTACCATATACCATAAGTCCAAACTACTCGTGTCTATTTTTGCTGCTCGACGCGCATACTCCAAAGCGTATAACTGATCGCCATTAGCATAGGCAAGTTCTGCCTTTTTCACGAGTTGGTTGTAGGACTCTTTGCCTTTAAAATACTGTGCATTACTTGCACTGAAAATAAATAACGTTAGTGTTAGCGTAGTAAAGATATACCTCATATCAGTAGATAAAATGCTAAGAATTAGAAATAGAGGATGGATAACCAAATCACTTTGCTAAATTGAAAATTTCACAAAAGCACTTTTTAGTGATTTTTAATTTTCAATTTGGCAAAGTCATTGACTATCCATTCCCTATTTATTAACTCTAGTTTATAGATAGACTGGGCAAATCTTCGTGACCATTGGTTTGACGGTAGCTAAGGTATATAATACAGATACTTCTACACCACCACGTCGTTCGGTAGCTTGTGTGAAACCTGTATTTACATCATAACTCACCCGTGCATCCCATGCTTGATACTTCAAACCAACAAAGGGCGTAATAGCATCTTCATTTCTCCAACTTACTCCAAAGTTAAGTGCGACTTCCTCTCCTGGGTCTGTATCTATATGGACTTGCAAACCTGCACCTAGCTCTAGCTCGGTGTGTGGACCTTGCAATTGATAAATACCACTTAGTAATAAATCCAGTCGAGAGCCACCTAATTGAAATTCGCTGAACATATAAAGATTCCAGCGCATAGGTAGCTTTTCATAGTCTGTATCTATGAACGATTTGTTCGGTTGGTTGAAATGCAAAATGCCGAATCCCGCATCAAAGTTAGTTCGGCGATCTCGTCTTGGTACACGATAGTGCCAGTTTAAGCCAGCAGATACATCGGCTAAAAGTTTCGTTGTACCATTAAAATTTTCTAAGTTGTCTAGTTTTGAGTCATGTTGTCTTGTTTCATAATTATATTGAGAATCGAACTGCAAGTCACTTCTATCAAAAGCGCGCTGGGTGATTGTCCCTCCCAAACCTAAGGTCAGGAAGTGCGCATTTGCCATGCGCTGCGTATAAGAACCTGATAAGCCGATACTAGCTAGACTCAAGCGTGAAATACCTGCTACATCATGATTGAAGAGCAAGCCCGCTGAGAAAAAGCGTTTGTCATAGTTCTTATTATAAAAACTCATATCTACGGCTCCTGAAAATGTCTGATAATTCACAGGAATAGCATTCCACTGGCTTCGATAGTTTCCGATAAAGCGTACATCTCCTTCAAAAATTCCTGTCAATCCAGGATTAAGATTGAGCGGCGAGCGGCCAATCTGAGAGAAGTGGATATCTTGTGCATATGTAGTAGTGCACAGTGTAGCTACAAAAAGTAGCGCAGTCAGCAATGATTGGTACATCCTTTTCAATGTCCTTCAATTTTAGCATCGGACTACTTCTTTTAAAAAAAATATGAGATTTAATATTACTCAAATTGTAGATAAGTAGGTGAATATCTCATACTTAGTAGAACCGAGTTATTTCGTAAAATATGTTCATAGCTCGCCTATAACAATAGGCTAGTCTGCCATTGCAGACCATCTTATATAGCAGCATAAATTCTGTATTGCACATTAATGCAGATGACGGCGATACAGTGCTAAGTACTGCATATTTAGAAAATCAAAATATTTCAAGCTTAATAGATGTCTACTTTAGACATTTATTCTCCTTTATACAATTTTAATTTTCTTACTTTAAAAAGTGTGTGTGTTCTTTCTCATGGAAAAGCAAGCAAACCTTTTTTTGAAAAAAAAGTGGCTTGAGGCAGAATGCCCTCACCTTGTAATCTAAATTCTTGGTGGGATGACACTTATGCAAAACTGGTGAATAGCAAGAGTGTTTAACACAGTTGTCTTATAAGTTGTTATAGCAAAATTCTCTAAGCCTAAATAGTTATTTTTTTCAGACTATTAGATATAATCTTTACATGTATATCTATCTATTTGTTACAACAATATTCCACTATTTTTGTGGAAAAAGCAAGTAAAACCTTTTAAAAACAAGCTTCTCCTTATTTGCTTTTAGCGTTAGGTAGGAGAACTTGAGTTTGCGGCTTTCCTTTTTTGACTAATTAATAAACTCAAGGTAACTTATTTTTCAGGTTTAACGCAAATTTTTACTTGTAAATTATATATATGTAATAAATAAATATTTATTTTCTCGAACATTCTAAATTAATTATTCGGTTTTTAGTATTTTTTTAGTCGATTTTATCACTATTATCACCAACAAAGCGTTCTGTAGTGCATATAGACTTTTAGTTATTGGATTTTTTGGATTTTTAGAAAATCGATTTAACGTATACGTTCAAAAATGGTGAAGAAACAAGATAGCATGATCCGTCGAATACTACTTTTACTAGTTTGCTTACCACTTTTCACATTCTCCTTGGAAGCAAAACATATTATTGGAGGAGAAATCACTTATGAGTGCCTAGGGGATGGAAACTATCGCTTCACAATGCGAATTTATAGAGATGATAGTTGTACCGATTGCGCGCCTTTTGATGACCCAGCCCAAATTGGAGCTTATAATTGCGATGAACGAGATTGTAATTCAGGTGATTTATTTCAAAGCGGGACAGTAAATCTAGAAACGATTACGCAAGTTGCTCCACCTGATTTGCCTTGCTTGCAAGTACCTCCCAATATCAGAGTACAAGAAGGACTTTATATTTTTAATCTAAATTTGCCTCTTTCTGATGAGTCCTACCATGTCGTGTATCAACGCTGCTGCCGGAATGTGACAATTAACAATATTATAAATCCAGATGCTTCCGGAGCAACTTATACGGTAGAAATCACACCCGAAGCACAGCAACTTTGCAACAATAGTCCTGTTTTTGAGCAATTTCCTCCTATTGTTATCTGTGCCGACCAAGCCTTGAATTTTGATCATTCCGCAACAGATATGGATGGTGATAGTTTAGTTTATTCTTTTTGTAGTCCCTTGCTTGGCGGTGGTACAGATGGCTCTACCACGCCTGGCGACCCTAGCAGTTGTACAGGGGTCACACCTACGCCACCTTGCCCGCCTGTGTTTGCACAAGTTACTTATGTATCACCACCCTATACTTCTAGTCGTCCTATGGCGGGTGATCCATTTGTGCGAATCAATCAGCAAACAGGCGAAATCACAGGTACACCACGCATACAAGGACAATTTGTGGTGGGGGTATGTGTGCAAGAATATCGAGATGGAGCATTGATAGGAGAAATAAAACGTGATTTTCAATTCAATGTAACGGAGTGTCAACCAATTGTAGAAGCGATTATTCCTGCCGATTCGGTGATTAGTGGACGCGAATTTTTAATTAATTCTTGTGGCAATGCGACTATCGAATTTGGAAATAATAGTGAACAGATACAATTTATTGATGAATACCAATGGAGTTTTGGTATCAATAATGAACAGGTGTTTTTCTCGGATCGTACACCTACCGTGACTTTCCCTGGCGTTGGACTATATGAGGGAAAATTGGTTTTGAACCCCAATACCGTTTGTAGTGACACGGCAGATATTAGAGTCAATGTCTATCCCGCTATTTTTGCCGATTTTGAATTTGACTACGATACCTGCATCGCAGGCCCTGTAGCATTTACCAATCTCTCCTACACCGAAGCAGAAAACCTAACGAACATTGCTTGGGACTTCGATGATGGAACAACTTCCAGCACCTTCAACCCGACCCATTTATATGATGAACCTGCATTTAGAAATGTGAATCTAGTAGTGCGCGATGTGAATGAATGCGAAGCAAGCAGAACGAAAGTTGTACCTTATTTCCCAATTCCACCTACTATTATCATTTCGCCTGATGTGCCTTTGGGCTGTGCGCCACAAACTATCCTTTTCGACAATCTATCGTGGCCGATTAGTGAGGAATATGATATCCTTTGGGAATTTGGCGATGGGAATACGGCTACTAACGTCACGCCTACCAATGTCTATGAAGAAGCTGGCACTTATACGGTTTCCTTGAGCATTGTTTCGCCTTTGGGTTGCGCCATTGACACCGTCTACGAAAACATTATTACTATAGAGCCTTCACCTATCGCCGATTTCACCTATAGTCCAGATGTACTATCCGTAATAGATCCTACGGCTTCCTTTTTCGAGCAGGCTCAAGAAGCTATTCGTTGGATTTGGACGTTCAATAACCGCGTCATTACCTTTGAAGAAAATCCTACACACACCTTTATAGATACGGGTCTACAGAAAGTGCAATTGGTTGTAGAACATGAAAGTGGT
This sequence comes from uncultured Saprospiraceae bacterium, assembly GCA_937959095.1. Taxonomy (GTDB): domain Bacteria; phylum Bacteroidota; class Bacteroidia; order Chitinophagales; family Saprospiraceae; genus JAAUTG01. The sequence goes on along the minus strand of CALGLY010000673.1, from coordinate 5,839 downwards.
TGCTTAGATACCCTAATTCAATATATTGATGTGATTCCAGAAGTGCGTTATTTCTTGCCGAATGCCTTCACGCCAAATGCAGATGGCAAAAATGATGGTTTTGTAGGAAAAGGTGTAGTGCGTGGTATGGAAGATTTTGAAATGACAATCTGGAATAGATGGGGTGAATTGGTCTTTCGAACAGATAATCCAACATTGGCATGGAATGGACAAAAGCAAAATACGGGTAGTCATGCACCTAATGGAGTCTATGTAGCAGTAGCACGTTTTCGAAATCCGCGAGGAGAACGGGAAGAATACCAGACCTTAGTGACCCTGATACGATGATGCTTTTCAATGTGATGATGAAGGAATGCCACAATGTGATAATTAGGCAACTAAATAATTGGGAGTTGCCTACTACTACCCTATGCTTATTTGGTTTCTAATCTGTAATATTCTGCACAAATATGGCAGAACTTTAAGTACAAGTTCAAGCGCAAGTTCAATTTATAATCTTGCACTTGAGTTTGTACTTGCACTTTATGGTACTGGTTTCGTCAGGTTAGCCTTATTTTGATGTGTTTTTTTCTAGCATTTTAATCCACTTTTCTCTATCATCCGCTGCGAAGGCATAAGTTGTGCCCTCCTTTGTCTCTACTTGAAAACCTGTAGGTAGTAAGGCACGGTTATAAATAGCTGTTTTTTTGATAGCTGAACGTTTGATATCAATAGGCGGGTTTGATTTTCCAAAAAGCCCTGCGCTATGGAAAGAAAGACGTTTATTAGTCAGAAATAACTTTCCACTCTTTGCCTGAAAAGCACTAAAATTGGTACTACCCTCCTCCAATAGTATTTCTTCATTGGAGGCTAAGTCATCTAGTTTTATATTCCTATTCAACCAACGATTCGTGAGGGCTTGTGCTAAGATAACGAATAGTACACCGATACAAATTCCCATCAGAAATTGCCCATTCGGCAGCAAATCATTATAAAGTGTAGAAATAATAATTCCTACAGTAGCAAGCACTAGTGCAACGTATCGGTAGTTTTTCATCTATTGAATGAATGAATTTACAATGAGTAATTGAGTGAATGAATTTACAATGAGTAATTGAGTGAATGTTTTTGAATGAGTGAATATTACAGTATTCACTCATTCAAAAACATTCACTCATTGCCCTTATACCATCTTTTCAGGGCGCACCCACTCATCGAATTCCGCATCCGTGAGGTAGCCAAGTGTGATAGCTGCTGCTTTCAAGGTAGTATCCTCCTTGTACGCTTTCTTTGCTATTTCAGACGCTTTATCATAGCCAATCTTGGTGTTCAAAGCCGTCACTAGCATTAAAGAATTATTCAAATTTTCTTTGATGCGATTATAATTTGGTTCGATACCTGCCGCACAATTATCATTGAAACTTACACAAGCATCGCCTATGAGTTGTGCAGACATCAAGAAGTTATAAATCATCATCGGCTTGAAGACATTCAGCTCGAAGTGGCCTGTCATGCCGCCTACATTTATTGCTACATCATTCCCCATCACTTGTGCCATCGCCATCGTGAGTGCTTCCGATTGTGTCGGGTTCACTTTGCCTGGCATGATGCTCGACCCTGGCTCATTCGCAGGAATAATCAATTCCCCGATACCACAACGTGGTCCTGATGCTAACATCCGAATGTCGTTTCCGATTTTCATCAGACTCACCGCTACGGTCTTGAGTGCGCCATGTGCTTCCACAATAGCATCGTGTGCTGCTAGAGCTTCAAATTTATTATCCGCAGTTCGGAAAGGTAATCCTGTGAATTTGGCAATGGAAGCTGCTACTTTTTCCGAATAGCCTTCTGGCGTATTCAATCCTGTACCTACCGCCGTGCCACCCAATGCCAACTCTGACAAATGATCAAGTGTGTGCTTAATTGCGCGAATACCATGATCGAGTTGCGATACATAGCCGCTTAGCTCTTGCCCTACCGTCACAGGGGTCGCATCCATGAAGTGGGTGCGCCCGATCTTCACGACATCCATATACGCTTCTGACTTTGCTTTTAGCGTATCGCGCAGCTTTTCGATACCTGGAATGGTTACATCCATCAATTTTTGATAGGCTGCAATGTGCATTGCAGTAGGGAAAGTATCATTTGAAGATTGTGATTTATTGACATCATCATTAGGATGCAAAGCCTTGGTTTCATCCAATAGACTGCCGCCTTGTAGCACGTGTCCGCGATTGGCTACTACCTCATTCACATTCATATTCGACTGCGTGCCGGAGCCTGTTTGCCACACTACCAAAGGAAACTGGTCAGTGAGTCCGCCTGCTAGTATTTCATCGCAAACTTTAGCTATTAGGTCTGCTTTTGCACTTGGCAATACGCCACAAGCTTCATTGGTCCGTGCAGCTGCTTTTTTTAAGGTGGCAAAGGCATGAATTACCTCAGTAGGCATACGGTGTCCTCCAATTTTGAAGTTTTGACTAGAGCGTTGTGTTTGTGCTGCCCAATACACATTTGCAGGCACGTCTATATAGCCGATGCTATCTTTTTCTTTCCGAAAACTCATTTATAGTAGATATTGAGGGTATTAAGTAAAAAGTCAAAAATACATTGTACCCCTAACATGAAATCTTTTTAGCAGCGCAAAGGTAAGCCCTCTTTAGACAATGTCCAAACAAAGTCTTTATCCCAGTAAATGAACAGTTCAACCCTTAGTTTTCTACCATCCACCACACTATCTCTGCAATTCACACCATATAGATAAATCGTTTTTTGCATTCTAGATTTTGGTCTTTTAGCGGTGCAAGAGCGAATCTTATTTAAGCAATATCCAAACAAAAACCTTTATCCCAGTAAATGAACAGTTCAACCCTTAGTTTTCTACCACCCACCACACTATCTCTGCAATTCACACCTATAGTAAATCATTCTTTAGGAAAAGAAATAAGCTTTTTATTTTCTCAACTCCCTAGATTTTTTTAGGAGCTAAAGCACTAAAAAATCAAAAAAGTTAAATTTATTCCTTGCTTTATCACATTTTGCGCGCTTGTTGCAGCAAGTATGTAATAATTTGTTCATTATTTTTCATTTATTTTCTACATTTGCACGGAAGAATGAAACCTTTTTTTCATTAAACTAGAATGTTGTGGATAACGGGCGTAACAGGTTTGAGAGTGTTTACTCTAAGAAAGTACGGGCAGGAAAAAGAAGAACGTATTTTTTCGATGTACGTAGAACAAAAGGAGAAGATTTTTATTTGACCTTGACGGAAAGTACAAAACGATTCAATGGTGATGGCTATGAGCGTCACAAAATTTTCCTTTATAAAGAAGACTTCAATCGTTTTATGGAAGCCCTAGAGGATTCTATCAACCACGTCAAGACAGAATTAATGCCTGACTACGATTATGACGAATTCACACGTCGTCATGAAGAGTATGAAGCAAGACGTGCCGAAGAGGAAGCGAACGGTGGACCAATAGAAAAATCGGAGTCGGAGTCCGAATCGGACAAAGAAGCATCAAATGATATAGAATCGGAAGATGATATTAGTTGGTAACTAATTCATCTGCTTGAGAAAGAGCGAAGTCTATTTCAAGGCTTCGCTCTTTTTGTTTTTTAGAGAACCAAACTATAAGGCTCTTTTGCTTGTTTCGTCATCGAGCTCGGTTTTAGCTCTTTGTAGAATTTCTTAAAATTCGAGATATGGAAGCTACGGATACTATGAATCAGGAACTAGTTACTAAACTAGAACGTATTGCATACATCTTGAAAACGGTGGCGCACCCCATGCGCCTAGGTATTGTCCATTTATTGGAACAACACCCAAAGCTATCCGTGACAGAAATCTGCGAAATGTTAGGTTCGGAGCAATCGCTCACCTCTCATCATCTCCAAAATATGCGCCTCAAAGGTATCTTGAGCGTGAAACGTGAGGGACGTAGCATGATGTACTCCCTAAAAGAACGTGATGTATCCTTGATTATAGAATGCTTGGATAATTGCCAGTGCAATATGTAATTTAGGTATTGGCGAATTGCCTAAATTATACGCATAGCAAAATTTAATCTAATTCATTCAATTTATCGCGTAGCAATTGATAGGAAGCATCTGTCTCGCGTTGTAGTTGCTGGATAAGCAATAGCATCTTTGGCTCATCTATATTTTCCGTTTTCACCATTTCTTCTATTTCAATGGCTACTTCTTGCTGCACGTTCATCCCTAAGGACATATAGTTGGGCTTCAAAGAATGTGCGCTCCGATAAACCGTTTCCCATTCTTTTGTCTGGAAAGATTGCCCTAAGGTCTCTAATGTTTTAGGAGCTTCTTCCAAAAAGGTTTCTACCATCATGCGGATAAAGCTGGTGTCGCCTCCGCCAAATTCATTGAGGTAATCAAAACTAATACTAATATTTGACATGTCTGGTGTTTCTATTACGATCGTTCCTTCCTTCTGAAGAAACTCAATTATTTCTTTCTTTAATTCTTTCGGTGAAAAAGGTTTTGTATAGAAAGCATTAATTCCTGCATTTAATACGCGGGTACGTTCATCCATCATGGCAGCGGCAGTGAGTGCAATGATGGGCGTTTTTTGATTCGGGTTTTTCTTATTTTTTCGGATATTAATAGCAGCTGTACATCCATCCATTACAGGCATATGAATGTCCATCAATATTAAGTCATATTTCGTTTTGCTTGTCATCGTTACCGCCTCCTCGCCATTGTTTGCAACTTTATAAACACACCCCCATGTATCCAATACTCTTGTGATGAGTTTTTGGTTCATAAGATTGTCTTCAACGACAAGTACAGATACATTATGTAATAATGCTCTCATAAAATGATAATTCTTCTATCTTATTTTGGTCTCTTATTATACAATATTACATGCCAGAAAGATTCAATTACATAAAAAAAAGAAGAACTTTCGTTTAGCCTTATTGTCCTTCACAACACACTATTTTACATAAATTTAATTATTGCTATTTTATGTGAAATAAAAAATAAGTTATGTAAATCATTTATTTCGTTAACTAAACAAATGTAGTACTCGCACATTAATAAAAAAAATAAACTCTTAATATTAGATAGTATTTTACGAACATTCTACCTATTAGTGAAAATAACCTATTCAATTTTTAATATATCATCCTTATTATTTCAATAGTTATAATGCTTGTAAGCAGTTTGTGTTCATATAAGGGAGTAGGCAAGAAATGATCTGTCCATTTTACTCGCTCTTTTTCCCTCATACTTCGTTAAAAAAAAACTATCGAAATGACTAGTTTTTTGCCTCGTATGATAAAAAAAACAACTTCGCAGAACTTGGATAGATTATTTCTTACCTGCTCCTTTATGCTTATCTATTGATTTGGGAGCAAGCAAAGATATTCTAAAGAAAAAAGGAACCCTTACCTTAAGTGTACGTGATTTGCTGAATTCGCGTCGTCGCCGTTCTATTTTAGATACTGCTGCTACCTACCAAGAAAGTAATTTTCAATGGCGTTCTCGCCAAGCAACCTTGACGTTGAACTATCGCCTTAACCAAGATAAGAAACGCGGACGCGGGGAGCGCGGCGGTGGCTTTGAAGGAGAAGGCGGGGAGTTCTAGTTTATCTTCTTCGTTTTTTTCTTATCAAAACCCAGTCACTTGTAGCGAGTGACTGGGTTTTGTACTTAAAGAATTCTAGCTTTCTAGGGAATTTATCTACCTTTATAGTTCTACATTAAGACTCTAGATGTGAGATATGGGATGTGAGACAAAACATCTCCGTAATATCAAATTTCCCTTCTCATTCTACATTGTAGTAACACAAAATGAGCAGAAACACTTGATTTTATCTCATCGTTTACTCATTTT
>CALGLY010000672.1 GCA_937959095.1 uncultured Saprospiraceae bacterium | reverse complement strand
GCAAATCCATGCATAGTTACCCAACGACTTAAATGCACCCCTATTGCACAAATTTTTCGCTTCGGCAAACTTTCTGTACCTACCAACCAAACGCCTGTATAACCTTCTACGCGAGTACCCGTAATACCATATTCTGCTAACATCAGAATGACGACTTCTTCTAGGGTACGCACATAGCGATGCACATCGGTGAAGAATTCATCTAAATCAAAAATTGGATAGGCAATTACTTGCCCAGGCCCGTGATAGGTAATATCACCCCCTCGATTGATTTTGAAGAACTCAAAACCTTGTTCATCGAGTTGGGTTTCGTTGAGTAAGAGGTGTTCCTTTTTGCCACTCTTGCCAAGGGTATAGACTGGCGGGTGGTCGCAAAAAAGCAGATGGTGCTGCTGCTGTTTCCAATCCGCATCCATTGCAGATAACGGACGATTGTGGCGTTTTATCGCGATTGCTTGTGCTAACAGCTCTTGCTGATAATCCCAAGCTTTCTGATAAGAAACGCGCCCTAAGTCTTTAAAAATCACTTGATTCGGCATAGCAGTTGCTTTCGGACCGCAAAGGTACTTTTTTTATTGAATTATACAATGGGCTAGTTTTATATCTGTATAGTATCAAAATGCCTCATAGGATATGTTTTTTGTAATTGTAGAGGCAACATAAAAAGAAATTTTCATCCGATTTTTAGAGCTAACTATCAAAGAAAAATAGAATTAAGTCGTAAAATAGGATAAGACTGAAAACAATGTTTTAACTTTAACTTGTTCTTTATAAGGAAAAACGATTCAAAACAATATTAAAACTATATGAGACAAGGAAGATTGATAACTACAGGTGTTCTTATTTTTTTCGCATTAATGGCATTAATTATATTTTCTAATGCCACTTTTCTAACCTTAGAGCCAGGCGAAAAAGGCGTGCTTTTCAAACGTTTTGGCGGTGGGCTGGATAAGGATAATATATATAGTCAAGGCTTTCATGTAGTTGCCCCTTGGAATAGCGTTTTTCGCTATGATGTGCGGACACAAGAGGCTTTTGAAGATATGGAAGTATTGTCTAAAAATGGTCTGACGATTCGGGTAGAATTGTCCTATCGTTTTCAGCCAAAGCCGAATGAAATTGGCTACTTGCATGAAGAAATCGGAAAGGACTATAAAACGAGCATCATCATACCTGAAATACGTTCTGCTACGCGGGAAGTGATTGGTAAGTACTTGCCAGAAGAATTATACTCTACAAAGCGGGAAGCGATTCAAGACGAAATCTTTCAACGGACATTCGAATCCATAGACAAAAAGCATATCATTTTGGATGCGATATTGATTCGGGAAGTGGAATTGCCTTTGAAATTGCAGGAAGCAATTGGACGTAAGCTAGAAGAGGAGCAATCTTCGCTACAGATGCAGTTTTTGCTAGAAAAAGAACGCCAAGAAGCAGAGCGTAAGATTATAGAAGCAGGCGCAAAAGCACGCTCGAATGAGATTTTGAATGCTAGTTTAACAGATAAAATATTAAAAGACAAAGGAATAGAAGCGACTATGGAGTTGGCAAAGTCGCCAAACTCTAAAGTTGTCGTGATTGGCGGCGGTAAGGATGGTTTGCCTTTAATTTTGGGGAATAATTAATCTTATTTCAATAAACGATTTTATGAGATGCTAATTCGGTTACGGGTTAGCATCTTTTCCAATAGTATGAATTATGCGAATTAAGGAAGTAGCATTTGAGAATTTTCGTGGGTTTAAAGGACTGCATTCTGTAGAAATGCCTAAAGGGAATATCGCCGTGGTGATTGGGACGAATGGTGCTGGAAAGACTAGCTTTTTGGATGCTATTATGTGTCCGATGATTTTGTTTATAAATTCCATGTTAGATATTTCTAAAGAATTCGATAATACGTACCAAAAAGATATTCATCAAGATACAGAAGGTTATGAAATTTCATTAGGTTTAGAAGTTGAATGGTTAAATAAAGCGGAGGAAGAAATTATTAGACTTAAACAAAGTAAAGATAGTAAGCGTAAATTTACTCGTCAAAGTGAAAGAAATATCAAACACCCTTTGAAAAATGCTCTACTTAATAACAAAAACAATATACCAATATTCGCTTTTTATCAAACAGATAGAAATTTTTCTAAAAACTCAAAAGTCATTTATAATCGTTCAGATATATTTAGTGATGTCTCTAACATTAGTATAAACTATAAGTCTATTGAAGATTGGTTTATTCGGTTAGTAAATCGAGAAAATGCTCTAAAAATTTTGGGCGAAGATTTAAAATATGAATTACCACTATTTAAAGCCATAAAAACTGCACTAACTAATTATCTAGAAATACTTTTAAACACAGATATAGAACTTCAAGTAGTACACGACTATATCAATCCAAAATTATATATTTATAAAGAAAACACCCTATTCGACTTCTTCCAACTCTCCGCAGGAGAACGTATGATCTTAGGCATGGTGCTAGATATTGCCTATAAAATGGCAATAGCTAACCCACAGCTGGACAATCCCTTACTCACGCACGGTATAGTACTAATCGACGAAATCGAGCTACACTTACACCCCAAATGGCAAATGTCTGTTCTAGATGCTTTAAGTAGCACATTTCCAAATGTCCAATTTATTGTCACTACACATTCGCCACTAGTAATCAATCATGTGAGCAATGAGCAATTGATTATTTTGGATAATTTTAAAATTATTTCTGGTAAAGAAGTACACAATACTTATGGACGCGATGTGAATACGATTATAGAAGATTTTATGGGTGGCTTGGAGCGTCCTGTAACGATAAAAAAACAAATTAAAAAGATTGAAGATGCTTTAGATGCTGAAAAACCCAATCTAAAAAAAGCAAGAAAATACTTAGAAGAACTAAAGCAAAAAATAGACCCAAATGATTATGAATTATTAAAATTAGATACGCTTATTACTATAGAAGAAGCTGATGAAGTATATCAAAAAACAAGCTGAACCTCGACAACTCGCAGAATTTAGAAACAAAGGTGGTACTTGGGATACATTCGCAAGAGGCGATGGTAAGAAAGAGGTGAAAGAACAGTTATTAGCAGAACAAAATGGACTCTGTGCGTACTGTACTGCTAGTATTCGATTCGATACTATGAAAGTAGAACATTGGTGTTCACAAAACGAATGTCCAGAAGATAGAGACTTGGATTATACGAATCTATTGGCTGTTTGCAAGGGGAAATATAGAGGTGCCAATGGAGATTATGAACATTGTGATACTAGCAAAAAAGCAGTCCTTATCGAACTTAATCCACAAGAACAAAGTCATATTGCACAACTTTCTTATACTAACAATGGTATAATGAAATCGTCGAATGCGATACATCAAAAAGAACTCAACAGCATCTTGAATCTGAATATTGCTCCTATTCAGAAAGCTCGAAAGACTATTTTAGAAACCTTGAAATTAGGGCTGAATCGAAAATATAAAGGAAGGAAAGCCAATTACGCAAAAGAACTCAAGATTTGGCAACGCTACGATAAACCACATTGCATGATTATCATTCAATATTTGGAGCGTAAAATGAAAGCATTAGGTTAAAAACAAGATTCGCTCAATGCCCTAAGGCGTTGAGCGAATCAATTGTATTACTTCCAAAAAGCAAATTACTCCTCCGTCTTAGCTGGTGCTGGTGGTGGTGTCTGCTTCTTGATATTCTTTGTCTTTGGGCGGCTATTGCCATAAGAACTAGAATTAATTTTGCCGCGCTTTGTTTTTTTATCTCCTTTGCCCATTGCTTATTTTTTAGTTTAAATTATTCAATTAATATAAAAGCGGCGCAAAGATAAGAAAATCAATGCTACCTGCTTACAAAATAATTTATAATAAAATCTAATAAATCTCCACATTTGGATAAAAAGCACCCCAACTAAAGAAATACCCCATATAGGAACGCGTAGGCGAAAGCCGTTCTCCTGTACGTGGACCTGCTATTGCTTCGCCGAATAAATTCCAGCTATTCCCTTCATTGTCTTTCATTATGCTATCTGGACTATCTTGCATTGCTTGGAATTCCAATAGCGTACCATCCATAGTAGTGCGCTGATAGGCTACAAGAAAATTTGCATCGTTATTGCCTATCACTACGATAGCTTGTCCATTCACGCTGTCTTCTATAAGTTCGGTAGCTTCGCCGGCTATTTCTGTGAAGGAATTGAAGCGATAGACTTTTGCAATTCCATCCGCGATTACACCCAGTACCCGTTCTTTTCTAGGCAAGCGACGATCGGAAATATTAACTGGAAAAACCAGGTTTTCAGAAGTTCTATAATCACCATAGGGATAGCTCCCATAGGAGCGATTGAAACCCGTTTCGCTGTTCATTACTTTGGAATTCGGATAGCGTTCTTTCCATGTTTTCCAAGTGGTTTCTATCAATGGATAGGTTGTTATTTTTTGCCCTTGTAGACTGCCTTGCACACAATCGAGACGCATCTGCGACCAATTGCTATCTGTATTTCTATCATAAGGAATGAGGTTCGTGTTATACAACAAACCCGAAACTCCGAAAGTCGTTATTTTTCCGTCTAGTTCCCTATTCCAAGCCATTCCTGTGCCTGTGAGTGGACAATAATTGATAGAAAGATAGGTCTTGCAATCAGCTTGTCCTAGGAATTCATCATTCACGATTTCATGCCAATCTAAGACAGGATGCGGATAGGCACGAATTTCGCTCCCTACTTTCACGCCTAATACATAGTCGCCATTATTTAGAAAATTAATGTCATCGACTGATGAAAATTCTGGTATATCTACCGAAGGAATTCCATCTTTCCCAGGACCACCATCGCGCACTTGATTGTCTGCGATTAACCAACTGCCGTCTCCATCGTCTAGTATTCCACCATTATCAGTAGTGAGTAGTAAATGTCCGCAAAGCCCCGTAGTATCTTCTTGAATAATTATTTCATCATCATCATTATTACTGATGGTTGTATCTTCTTTTTGACAAGCTGTCATTAGAATACTAAATAGCATTAGCGTAATTAGGGTAGAGAGTAATCGTATCATAGATTTAATTTTTTTACTAAATTTTTCCTCCTCTTCCTAGCTGAAATTTATGATAAAAGCCCAGCGTAAGCCGATAGGTAGGCGACACCTGCGTATCGCGTACTTTGGCATAAATGGGGAGTTCTAAATTGGTACTAAGGGAAGCATTGGGATTGAGCCAAAAAGTCAAGCTTGGCGCGACAAAGACAAAACTACCGCCTGTGCTAGGACGCGGAGAAGCATTGAATAAATCTTGTGTCACTTGCCTATATCGAAGTGAGAGACTAGGATCTAGGAGTTTCGTGCCTAAATTGATACGGTCAGAAATACCAAGCATCAGTTGGAAATCTCTACCAAATTGATAGGTATTGCAATCCTCTGAAATGCACAAGTATTCATCGAAAACGCCTCGATAGCTATAAATGGAAGTAACTACCAAATTCATACTAGGTCGTGCTGGCATAGTCTGTGTGAATTGTCCCCAAAACAACGCGTCCCAAGCACCGCTACCTGCTTGCAAATCAAGATTAGGAATGACTAAAGCATCTTTCGGGAAAAAATCGGTTGCTCCAAGCGGAAACTTAGGGCCAAGTCCTAAGGTGAGGCTTGTACTTGCATCTTGATTTTGGAATAGATTGTATTTAAATAATAAAAAGGCGTCACCTAAGCCACGAGTTGCCGTCAAACCATTAGAGAGTAGAATGAAGCGTTCCTGTTGTACAAAGGCAAAAAAAGCATCAATAGAAAAACGCTTCGAAAAACTATAGCCAAGTTCTAATAAAATGGATTGTGTTTCGCGTTTGCGCTCCTGGCTGCGTTCTGTTTTTGTGCCTGTTTTTAGTGTATTCAAGGCATTTAAATCATAACTTAGGTTGACTTGAAAAGTATTCGCTGCACTTGCGGGAAGTCCTAAATTGCTAGAAACAGGCACACCACCAGAGCAACAAGCTTGTGCTAGGATAGAGTGGGGAAGAAGCCAGAAGATTACTACAAATGCGAGTAAGAGTCGAAGCATAATTACTATTTACCAAGCGTGTTTTATGACTTTAGGAACTCTAAATTAAACGCTTCGGTATATTTCTGCGTGGAGAATGCGTGGAAGTGTCTTATGTTAGACAGAAATTTGGGTAGCTATTTGAATTATCGGAGACTTATCGGATGCGAATGCAATAACAATTCCTAGAATTACTTTATATCTTTGCTTGGCGTTTATAAGTAATCAATCAAAACCAGTTATTGGCACTGATTACTTACATCTGCTTAATTAAGACACAAACTAACATTCATGAAACAATTTTCAATTTTTTTATTTTTGACTTTGCTTGTAAGTGGAGCAATGGCCACGAATGCTAATCAGAAACAAATTACAGTTTTCTTTGAAGGAGGACGCTGTGAAAAAGTAAATAGTCTTTCTTTATTTCAATTTAATGGAATGAACTTCAGCGTAGTGCAGAAAGCAGAGCGCAGTGCCGAAACCGAAGTGATTGCTAGAAAGGAAGTACATGTATTTAAGTTCATTCTAGAGGAAACCGACCCTCGCTTCTATTATATTGGTACAGATACTAAAAATATGCGTCCTATTGTATTAGGCAAGGAAGATAAGGTACGACTGCGTGGCAATTGCATGCAGATTCGGAACGTACAAATT
>CALGLY010000671.1 GCA_937959095.1 uncultured Saprospiraceae bacterium | reverse complement strand
AAACATATCTTAGCAGGAGACTTTACCACTTGGAAAAATAAAATGGTAAAGCAAATGGATAAACGATTGTAATGCTTAGCATCCTCGATAGATACATATTAAAAAAGTACTTAGGAACATTCCTGTTGTTGCTGTTACTTTTTATCCCCATTGGAATCATTGTGAATCTTGCTGAAAAGATTGATAAGATGCTTGCCAATGAGGTTCCTTTCATGGATATCTTGGTGTACTATCTAAATTTTACTATCTATTTTGCCAACTTACTATTTCCACTTTTCTTATTTCTATCAGTAATATGGTTTACCTCCAAGCTAGCTAACAATACCGAAGTAATTGCGTTTCTGAGTAGCGGGGTTTCCTATTATAGATTTTTGCGTCCTTATATGATAGGAGCGACCATAGTGTGCGTAGGTGCGTTTATTTTAGGAAATTATATTGCTCCACAGGCGAGCAAAGAATACAACGAATTTATATACAAACATCTTAAAAAGAATAAAAAGGATAGAGATGTAGGGAATGTCTATAGGCAGATTAATGACAAAGAGTATATCTATGTAAGTAGGTTTAACATACGTGAAAAATCTGGAAGTAATTTTACCCTAGAACATTTTGAAGGTAATGAGATGACCTTCAAAATTATGGCGAATCGCATCAATTACAATGAGAAGGATAGCACATATACCTTACTTAATTATTCGAAACGATGGATTGGTAAAGCAGCAGACAGTCTTGAGATTTTAGCAAAGAAGGATACTGTTTTTAGTTTTGAAATTGAAGACCTTACACCCGTAGAATATATCGCGGAAACTCTTAATTTTAATGAGCTCAATAGTTTTATTGACAGAGAAAAGGCTAAAGGTTCTAACTATATCAATAGATACGAAGTCGTTCGCTACAAACGATGGAGCCTTCCTGTGTCTGCGTACATTTTGACGATTATTGCGGTAGCCGTTTCATCAATTAAACGACGTGGTGGGATGGGAGTAAATCTAGCCATAGGTATTGCCATAGGGATGGTATTTATCTTTTTCGATAAAATTTTTGGCACCATGGCGGAGAAGAGTAGCTTCTCGCCATTCATAGCCACGTGGTTCCCTAATTTTGTTTTTGCTATTTTGGCTTTATATTTATTGAGAAATGCAAAACGCTAAACTCGGAAATTACCTTCATCTTCATTTTATTGTATTTATCTGGGGCTTTACAGCAGTGCTGGGTGCGTTGATCACTATGGATGCCATTCCTTTGGTATGGTATAGGATGTTCTTGGCTACTGTATTCATATTTCTATTTGTAGTGCTAACTAAAAAGCGTTGGAAGTTTTCGAGAAAAACCATTCTCGGATTTTTCTTTGCTGGATTTGTGATCGCGCTGCATTGGCTTACTTTTTTTGGAGCCATAAAAGCGTCCAACGTGTCGATAGCCTTGTCTGTCATGTCTACTGGAGCCTTTTTTACTGCCATTCTTGAACCCATTTATTACAAGCGAAAGGTTATTTGGTATGAGGTCTTGTTTGGTTTGATAGTGATTGCAGGGTTGTATATTATATTTAGAGCAGAAGGATCCTATGTGGAGGGTATAGTATTAGCCCTTATTTCGGCCTTTTTGAGTGCAGTATTTTCTGTAGTAAATGGAAAGTTTGCCGAACAATATGATGCCTCTGTGATCTCCTTATATGAGTTGTTCTTTGGGGTTGTATGCATCAGTGTCTATCTGCTGTTTAGCAACGGTTTTACTACCGATTTTTTTACTGTTTCTACAACAGACTGGATCTACCTGTTTATTTTAGCTTCGGCATGTACGGCCTATGCCTTTATAGCTTCTATTCATGTTATGAAATGGTTAAGTCCTTATACTGTGATGCTTACCATTAATTTAGAGCCAGTGTATGGCATTGTGTTGGCCCTTCTTATTTTAAAAGACAGCGAATATATGCAGCCTCAATTTTATTATGGCGCCCTCCTTATTGTAGCTACCGTGGTCGCCAACGGAATTATTAAAACTCGAAGACAAAGAAAAAGGGGCACAACTTCTTCCATCTAGCCACAAAATTTTATCTTTGTACACTGGACCAAAAACAAAAGTGAATTCATACTTATGGAATATCTTGAATTTGAATTACCTATAAAGGAATTACAGGAACAATACGAGAAGGCTTGCCAGATTGGTGAGGATAGCGATGTAGATGTAACGGAAACCTGTGCGCAGATTGAAAAGAAATTAACGGAAACAAAAAAAGACATATATAAAAACTTGACACCATGGCAACGTGTACAGTTGTCTCGTCACCCTGACCGTCCCTACACGTTGGATTATATCAATGCCATCTGTGGGGATTCTTTTTTAGAGTTACACGGAGATCGTAATTTTAAAGACGACAAGGCCATGATTGGTGGACTTGGAAAAATTGGAGATCAGAGTTATATGTTTATTGGGCAACAAAAAGGATTCAATACTAAAACACGTCAATATCGTAACTTCGGTATGGCAAATCCTGAAGGGTATCGTAAAGCATTGCGCTTAATGAAGTCG
>CALGLY010000670.1 GCA_937959095.1 uncultured Saprospiraceae bacterium | reverse complement strand
ATGATAGATAAGCCAATCCAAACCTGTCTTAGAAGTGGTATTAAATTGTTTTGCCAATGCCCATACGCTTTCTATATCTAGCCCCTTGAACAACTCTGTACACTTATTCGGTGTTGGGTCTATTTCTAAGTAAATAGAGTTCCAGCCAGGTTGTAAGGTAATTTGTTGTTTGCTTTGTTGTGCAATCAGCAAATAAGGCAGTACTATAAATAATCCTAATAGGATAATATTTTTCATTTTTCGATTTTTTTGATAGAGAATAAAATCTGTTCTTGAAAGCTTATTGTTTTGCCAACATCATTTGTTTCGTTTCTATCAGTTTACCATCAAGCACTAGAGCGTAAAAATAGTTACCTTCCGATGATACATTCATATCAATAGTAACTTCCCCTGTTCCTCTATCAGAAATACGAAACTGTTTTTCTAAGTTACCTCCTACCCCATAAATGAATATTTCTGCATTTTGTACGCTTTCATCTATATGGAATGGTATTGTCGTAGTACCATCGAATGGATTTGGGCGATTTTGACCAAGACTAGAGGACGATTCTAATTTTTCTTCTGATGAATCCATTGTTGCATCTACAATTGTGTCATCTTGCAAATTATTAAACTCTTCGTGTTCTAATTGCTCTGGTGCAACGGGTGCATCATTATCCGTAGGTAAGTCTTCATTAGAATCTCTAATAACTCTATAGTCTTCGTATCCTTTGCGCACGCCTTTTGCTTCCCAGTCAAACTTAAAGTTACCCCCTTTTTTACGTTTTTTACTTGGATTCAATTCTCTCACTAAAATCCCTTTAGCAGTTTTATCTACAATTGCTAGTCCATAGGTTTCTGTAGAATGTGGGGTAAGAATAACTGTCATAGTTTCAACATTAACAACTAATTCAAAATGTTCTGAAAATTGAATAAATGCTTCTCCATTTTTAAGTGTTCCAACGCCTCTTTCATATGCCGCCGCTTCTGGTCCTTCTATACATGCATACCATATATCTTTTCCTTTTTTTGTGGGATGTTCCATTCTGAAATTTTTAATATCTGCGAACATCTGGCCATTACCAGAAGAATTTACATAAATACCCGCTTCAGTAGTCCCCCCTTCATCCACAAGAGCAACGAATCCTCGTGTCGAACTCCCACTAAGAGTTGTTAACCTGACATTATCTTGTCCATTGGAACCAGTAGTTTCAAAATATCCTGCACCTGTTGCCAATATATCCATACCAGCTCTAGCACTACCTCCAGAATTATAAATATATGCGAAACCGCTATCAGTCCCCCCTGAATAAAAATTTGTTTTACCATTAGTTCCCCAAGTTGCAAAGTTACCAGCGCCGTTACTCAATATACTAGCTCTTACACGAAGGTCGCCAGTATCTTCATATACACCTAAGAACCCCTTATTACCTCCACTTAAAGTTGAAACTCTAAAATTAGCATTTCCATTGGCTCCGTAAGTCTGCAAATATCCACTACCGTCACTTGTTGTTGCTATTCTAACATTGTCACTTATTACATCGAAAGTAGCATTAGCGTCTATCCGTACATCATCTTCTGCATTTAGAACAACATCACCATTAGTATTGAGACGAATATCAGCACCTGTTCCTGACTCATCATTTTGGATAGTCAAATCTGTACCACTCCAGTTAATATAAGATTTTACGCTACTTTCTTCCTTGAACTCAATGCGGCCTGTCCCATCTGAAAGAGCTATATCACCAAAAACATCTAACTCTTGAGTAGGGTTAAGAGTCCTTACTCCAATACGTCCTCCCATAAATGCAGTTCGTACCCTACTATTGATTACTAAGTTATCATCTTCATCTTCTTCTAAATAAACATAATCCTCATCACCAAAATTTAATTTTGCTCCATATCCATAATCCCCCTTATTACCAATAAGACGAAGTGTCATACTATCTGAATTTATGGTAAGAGCATGTGTAGGTT
The DNA here is from genome assembly GCA_937959095.1 of uncultured Saprospiraceae bacterium. Lineage (GTDB taxonomy): Bacteria > Bacteroidota > Bacteroidia > Chitinophagales > Saprospiraceae > JAAUTG01. Next base: position 3,476 of record CALGLY010000670.1, on the reverse strand, counting down.
CTTCCGTCCCAATACCTATTTTGCCAGTAGGCAATATAGTCATACTTGCTAAGGAATCTTCCATGGCTGAAGCATGAAAAAATAAAGCATTAGGCGATTGTAGATAAAGGCTTTGTTCAGCACGATATGCTCCTATAGTAGAGCCAGCATTTTGATAAGCTAACTCTGGTGTTTGACTTCCCACTACTATACCTTGTGTGTAAAAAGAATTAGCCTTTATATTTCCATCTACCTCTAGACGTTCTGTAGGTTGTAGTATAACACCAATTCCTACATTTCCTCCTCGATAGTAGGCATTACCATTTAGATATTCCCATAAAGCATTTTGTGATGTTGCTGTGTTACATATAAAAAACAACATTACTAATGTGTGTAGTAATTTCATATCAATTTCGGATTTTGATTATTTTTTTGTTAAAACTATTTGTTTTTACTGTTCAATAACAAACTATACCAAATATTTACTTTTATGGACTCGATATGGAAAGCATTCAGTTTTACACTAAAATGTAAGCATCATTGCTTAGGCAATACCACAAAGGTATTTGAGAATTACTGACTTAAACTAAAGAAAAGATTGTGACCAGTAGTATCAGATAGTTATCTCATGTGTATAGTTTCAAGAACTAATACCAAATATAGACTCTTAAAATAATTTTTTAGTTGTAGTGGATTCATAGCATTATGTTTTTTTCAAAATTAGTAAATAATTCTAATTATCCATATATAATTTTGAATTTATATTAAAAAAACAGGTACAAAACTAATTATCAATTTAAATACCAAACTTATTAAATCTACTATCTAATAAGAATTGACATAGCTAAACAGTCTGTTATTATCGCATCCGAAACCGTTGTTTCACAAGCCATCAGCAGCAACATTATTGCTATGCAACAGCATGATTTAACCAATATCCCTCAAATCAAACTTAGTTTTAGCCACAACATTCCATTTAAAGAACGTCCTCATATCTCTAATAGTCAGGATGTCATTAAAACATTCCTAGCGTATTGGGATAAGGATTTGATGAATGCACAGAAAGAAATGTATATCCTCTATCTTGATCAACATCATCGAGCGATTGGCGTATATCATCATAGCAAAGGCGGAATTCAGGATTGTCTTGGAGAATTGCAGCAAGTCTTCGCAGTAGGTTTACAAGCGAACGCTGCTTACTTTGCCGTCGCTATCAATGATACCGCAGGGAATCATGAACCAAGCGAAGCAGAGGTAGCAGCCGCACAGCATATCCAACAAACTGCTAGAGCGATTGGATTACAACTCTACGATTACTTGCTTTTGACGGATGATAAATCTGTTTCTTTCAAAGATAATTTTCTGTTACTACCAGATTTCGCATTCTAAATTTCATCATCTTGCTGATTGGCTTTTGGGGAACATTTTGTTCCCTCTTTTTCGGGTTGTCTCCATTTAACATACAAGCATATTATAGGTATTTCCCTAAATACAAGCTCTAAAACTTGGATTCAAAAACAAATTTACCTAGATTTATTTAAATTAAATTAGATAAATCTAGGTAAATGCGAATATGTCCACATTGCGAGCAAGAATTTGAGCCAAAACGCTTAAACAGCAAATACTGCTCCAGGAAGTGCCAATACACCTACAACAACAGAAAGGCACGGCAAAAACGCTTGCAGAAAAAAGTAGAAAATACGAACACAATAGAAAATCTAAACCGAATTCTGATGCGCAACCGTAACATCCTGCAAAAATATGCAGGACAAACAATAACAGTAGAGCAGCTCCAACAGGAAAGCTTCAATTTCAATTATATCACTTATTTCCAGAAGCTGACGGGTAAAAGAAAGCGTACAGGAACGGCTTTCTTCTGTTACGAATATGGTTATCAGATAATTAATGGCACGACAGTAGAGGTTACAAGCCGACAGTTGAAGTGGGATGCACTAGAGGGTATACTAAAAATTGAAGACCAGAACTAAATTACTGACTCTAGCCTTCTATCCATAATCCGAGTTCTTGTAACCGTTCTTTGGTATATTGACCACTAAAGCCTCGAACAATATACCAACCTGGACTTACTTCCACAGGTTTGTAAGGAGCTTGAACTTGCGCATTATGTATTGCCAAGGTCTTATTGACAGATTTCTGAATTACTTGTACGATGAAATAGACCGCCACCGCGAATACTAAAAATCCAATAATTACTTTCCAAATATTATTCCCTGATGATTCAGGGACATAACTAAAACCAAATCTTTGAAAATCATCCATGCCTCTTCCCTAATTTAACTTTTCTAAAAAGTTACTTTTTCCATTAAATACATTTTATCCTATACATAACCACTTGTTTTTCAAATTCATTCCCTCAATTAGGGCCAAAATCCATCCATTTTGTATAAATACCTATATTTGGGTAGCACAAACAAATAGAACGCGAGGTACTATTACCAGCAAAAATTTACTTTCAGAAGAAGCTATTTGCACCAAGTACATCACACTTCCGATACAAGCCGCTGGCTGGAATGGATAAATACAAAGTAAGAGGACAGACTTACTTTCACCAATGACTTCTTCTTTGATAGAGCTTCACCCCCATCTTTTTAGAAAAAAGAAGCACGTCTTTCATCTTGTCCACAAAAAAAATAACGTTCTCTGACAAATTTGGTGGTGACAAAAATTATTGAAAAGGTGAAGTAAGGATTTACAAGACTTTTCAATAATTCTTTGTCACCTTACCACCCAAATTGTCAGAGAACCAAAAATAATAATGGGAATGAGATGCAGACAAAGTCTGTTTGGTTACTGTCTTCAGATGTAACCAATTGGAGAGGATAGCCCGCCCCCGACGAAGGAGGGATTTGCCCTCACTCCCCTACTCTACCGTCTGCAAAACTTCGTCTAGCAAACTATTTCGGCGCAGTTTTGCTGTCAATTTCTGTTCTTGCTGCTGCCAATATTCATAGCGTTTGATTGCATTTTGTACTGCCCTCTGCTTGTCTGAACCGTCTAGTGCTGCAATTTTTCGCTCGTATTGCGCCACTCTTGCCCGAATAGTTGGCAAGGTGTAATGTGTTGTAACTGTTTTTCCGTCTTTGCGGTACTGATGCTGAATGGTGTACATATCTTCTTTTTTGTGTACACGCTTTTCCCAATTTCTATGAAAACCGATAGCTGGACGAACTTGGTTTTGCACTTCCGTACCATTTAGTTCATCCTTTTCATTGCTGTGTACACGCTGTTCCTGTTGCAAAAGTGTATTTTGTTGCACTTGTTTTGTTTGTGACTTTTGCAACATTTGTTGTACTGCTTGCTGTACTTTTTCGTCCAAATCGTTTGCGCTGTGTACACGCTTTGGGGAATTGTCGGGCTGGTCAGGTTCAATTGTACCATACTTTTTGTCGAGATAATCCTTGTATTTCAAGCGGTAGAGTTCTGAAAAATATACGCAGACATACATCACAAGAATTGCCAAAATGGTAATTCCACCA
>CALGLY010000669.1 GCA_937959095.1 uncultured Saprospiraceae bacterium | reverse complement strand
CGACGAAGGACTTGCTGATGGACATTACTTTATCGCATTAAAAGTGAATGACTTGCAGGTGCATTATCTCAAGGTTATTCGGAAAAGATAACAGAATCGATGTTATGCATGACTAATTTCAACTTACATTGGAACTTTTCCTAAAAAAAATGGATTACAAACTTTTAATAAGGCCTAGTTAAGGTTTGTAATTCACCTTTGAAATTCATCAAAATTGGAGAAGAAAATATTTTCAGAAGAAATAAAAAACGTAATTCTTGAAAAATTGAAAGGAGAACGCAAAGTTAGCTTCTTAGTAGGAGCTGGATTATCTGCCGAAAGTGGAATTCCCACCTTTAGAGGTAAACATGGATTTTGGACAAGTGGATCTAAAAACTATACTCCTCAAGAAATTGGAACGAAAAGGATGTTTGACATCAATTCTAATGAAGTTTGGAGATGGTTTTTATATAGAATATCGATATGCAACGAGGCAAAACCAAATCTGGGACATATAGAATTGTCAAAAATAGAACAACTCTTGCCTTTCCGTTTCCATCTAATTTCACAAAATGTAGATGGTCTACACTTTGAACCAGAGAGCCTAATAAACACTGTTTACTTAATTCATGGGGATTTAAGATTTATGCGATGCAGCGAAGAATGTACCAAACAACTCTTCAAAATCCCACAAGAATTGGTTGATAAGAAAAGAACGAGAGAAACACCAATTACTTTTGAGGAAACAGAATTATTAAAGTGTCCAAACTGTAATTCAGAAACTAGACCTCATGTTCTATGGTTTGATGAATTATATAATGAGTATCATTATCATTTAGACACAGTTCTTCGGATAGCAAAAAAAACAGGACTACTTTTCGTGATTGGCACTTCAGGTGCAACTAACCTGCCGCAAAGGGTTGTCCGAAATACCTTAAAAAGACAAGGAATAGTTATAGATATTAATCCAAATGAGAACCTATTTAGTAAGAAGCTAGAAAAATTAAAAAATGGATATATCGTAAAAGCAACTAGCAGCGACGCGCTAACTGAATTACGTAAAATAATTGCTCAGTCCTTATAATACAATTCCTTAAAAGAGACTTCTTAAAACAAGTACTTGGATACACCGTATTCAAGCATTTTTATTTCCCATAAAATGTTAAAAAACAACATTAAATTACAAACTAATTGTTTTTTAAAAATATTTGTTTTACTTTTATCCTGTAATTAGTCCTAAAAATATTTTAAAACCAATTCATTAATTATGATTGGAGAAGATAGAATTAACTTAAATAATCGGTTTATAGAAGTCTTCAAGTTACTTGAACAGCGTGGAGACATCGTGAAAAATGACAGAGGTGGAAAAGGTATGGGGGATTTTGCCGATAAAATATTAGGTAATCGCGGATATGGTCACATCATTAGTGCTTTCTTAAATGATGAAGATAAGCGCGTGCTTGATTATAAACATGCCCGAAAACTCTGCAAAGAATACGGCATCAATGAAGCCTATATGTTTGAAGGTATTGGTACGCCATTTGGAATGGATTTGCCAAATATCACCCAACATATGACGAATGTCGCTATGGATAATATCCTATTCACTACAGTAGAAGCCTTTGCAGGTAGCGGACAAGCAGTGAGTGATGGTTCCGTAGAAAATTTGCGCTATTTCTCTATGCCAGGCGTACAAGGCAGTGGCATGGTTGCTTTTCCCATCCAAGGAGACAGTATGGAACCTGTTATCAAAGATGGCGATATGGTAATTTGTAAAGAAGTAGGGCTACTAGGCGATATTCGAGATAACAAAATATACGCTGTCAAAAGCAATGGCGCACTTTGGATAAAGTACGTACAACGCATCATAGATGATAGAGGTATTGTTCGCAGATTAAAGCTTATTTCTGCCAATCACCTAGAGTATGACCCATTTGTGGAGGAAGTAAATGAGCATACGCGCCTGTATCAGGTCATCCGAAAAGTAAGTGAGATTTAAATTTTAAAACAAAAACTATATAAAGATATAGCACTCAGTTGTATTCAACTGGGGCTATATTTCTATGTCCTTAAAATCTAAAAAATTTAGAAATATCCTGCTGTTTTAGGTGCGCTCCTAAGTCTTTTACAACTTAGGGGCTTTTTTATACAGCTCGCTGTCGAGTAGCCTCATAAAGCATGATCCCCGAAGCCACCGAAACATTAAAAGAATCGGTAGTCGATTGTTGCGGAATAATAAATCGTTCATCGACCACGCCTAATACAGATTTGCTGATACCTTCGCCTTCCGCTCCCAGCACTATTGCTGTAGGCACACTGAAATCTACATCCATAATAGCCTTTTCTGCTTTCAAATCACTACCCAATACCTGTATGCCAGAAAGCTGTAGGTTTTGAATCGTACTAATAAGACTATGCACTCGACAAATAGAAATTTTAGTAAGCGTTCCTGCTGATGCTTTCAAGGCATCCGCATTTATTTGGGCGATTCCTTTGGTAGGAATAATGATAGCATGCACCCCACAACAAACTGCCGAGCGTGCAATCGCTCCGAAGTTTCGTACATCGGTCACGCCTTCTATGATAAGCAACAAAGGGACTTCCCCTTTATCGTATATCATTGGTATTACATCATCAATGTTATAATAACTAACTAAGGAAAGATAACCTACCACGCCTTGGTGGTTGCCCCTCGTGAAACGAGCTAGTCGTTCTCTTGGAACAACCTGTATAGGAATGTTATATTGCTTACTTAACTGCCTTATTTTCTTCTCAAATTCTCCCCGAAGCCCTTGTTGGAGAAAGAGCTTATCCATAGGTTGTCCCGATTCAATCGCATCTACAACGGGGTGTCGTCCGAAAATAAGTGTATTCTTTTTTTGCATAGCTGCAAAGTAAATCATTATCCTGAAGACAAAAAAAAGTGAGCAGTAAAAAACCTGCTCACCTCATAAATATAAATACTCAACGTAAACTAAACGATCCGGAAAAGAGGGGAAAACAAGAAGAGATTAAATAATATCATCTCTTGCATAAGATATGCACGAATATAAGCGCTGTGGGCTTTAATCAAAGTCCAACTCTTTTGAATCTTGGACTTTAGTATTTAGCTTGTTACAATCAATTGTTTATTGTTAGTGGTTCATAAACAGTTGTTTATAAATTAAATTATTGCAGTATAAATAAATTTACATCTAAAAATTATTCTAGTGGTACAAGACTATTGACAGGCAAATTTTATCAAAAAACAAAGAAAGTTCGTAAAGGGGGCAGCATTACACCACCCCCAAACGATCAACTTTGATATTGATCCACTACAAAATTTGAATCATAAAAGCAGTAAAATAACTACTTCTACAATTTCTATATTTTAAGTCAATTGCTTCTGTTCGGAAAAGAAAAGTGAGGGTAATTATAGATAACAGCTTATGGAATCAAGATTCGACTACCCTCCTGTAAATCAACTTTTATCTTAAAAAATCGGCTACCCGTCTAAAGTTGCCTATCGTGGACGGGCGACTTTAAGTTCGCCTGTCCACTGAGTGTGGTAGTGGACAAGCGAGCTTGAAGTCGCTCGTCCA
>CALGLY010000668.1 GCA_937959095.1 uncultured Saprospiraceae bacterium | reverse complement strand
AAATGAACTACTACTTCATCTATGGCCCTGAATTACAGTCAGTTGCACAACAATTTGCCACACTGACAGGTAAAGCAGAATTGCCTCCCATTTGGGCTTTGGGTTTTCATCAATGTCGATGGAGTTACTATCCCGAAAGTCGCTTACGAGAGTTGGCTGCTGAATTTCGCAAGCGTGAAATTCCATGCGACGCCCTCTACTTGGACATTGATTATATGGATGGCTATCGCTGTTTCACTTGGAATAAGGAGCATTTTCCACAACCCAAAACAATGATTAAGGACTTGGAGGAGCAAGGCTTCCAAACGGTCGTGATGATAGACCCTGGCTTGCGTGTAGATGAGGACTACAAGGTCTATACGTCGGGCATGGAAATAGATGCCTTTTGCAAGCGCAGTACAGGCGAATTGATGGTGGGACCAGTGTGGCCGCCAGCTTGTGTCTTCCCTGATTTCACGCGCCCTGACGTACGCGAATGGTGGGGCAAACTCTACCAGAAACTCTATGTGGAACAAGGCGTGAGTGGCTTCTGGAACGACATGAATGAACCTGCGATGTTCAAAGTGAATTCGGGGACAATACCCGATGATGTGCTGCATGACTACGAAGGCGAACAAACCAATCATAAAAAAGCGCACAATATTTATGGCTTACAGATGTCGCGTGCCACTACCGAAGGCTTGAAGACATTGCAACCGAATAAACGTCCGTTTTTGCTCACACGTGCCAGCTTTAGTGGCGGACAACGCTATGCCGCAGCATGGACGGGCGACAATGTAGCCAGTTGGGAACACCTACATATTGCGAACACCCAATCGCAACGCATGAGTGTGTCGGGCTTCTCTTTTATCGGGAGTGATATTGGTGGTTTCGCGGATCAACCTACGGGCGAATTGATGGTGCGTTGGTTGCAGTCGGCGATTTTTCATCCTTTCTTTCGGGTGCATTCTATGGGAAATAAAGTGGATGGCGCAAGCGAAGTGGAACAAGACGAAATCGAAAAGCAAGAGCGCGAAAACCGCCAGAGTCAAGAGCCGTGGTCGTTTGGTGATTATTGGACAGAATTGGCGCGTGCGGCTATTTCGCTCCGCTACCAATGGCTGCCGTACATTTATTCTACTTTTTGGCAATATAGCAACTATGGCACGCCGATGATGCGAAGCGCGATTTTTTACGATCAAAGCGATCCTAAATTGCGCGATGAAGAACAAACTTTTCTTTTCGGGGATAATGTGTTGGTGTGTCCCATAGAAAATCCACTATGGACTGGTGTGGATGAAGCCCTTGGAGCAAAAGAAGAAGAAATAGCAGATTTAGAAAAAGGTGTAATAAAAGAAGAAGTGCCTAAAAAATCGGTGCAAGAAATCTATCTGCCCGAAGGCTATTGGTACGACTATTGGACGAAGCGCGTCTATGAAGGGAAACTGACGATAGATGTGAAAATAGAGCTGGATAAGATTCCAATTTTCGTGAAAGCGGGCGCAGTGCTTCCCCATTATCCCGTGCAGCAATACGTAGGCGAAAAAGCGATAGAAGAACTCACACTCCATATTTTTTATGTCAATGGCGAAGTGCGAAGTACTTTCTATGAGGATGCTGGCGAAGGCTACAAATACGAAAAAGGACATTACAGCCTAAAGACCTATCATGTGGAAGGCAGCGAAACACAATTCGATTTGACACGCTGGAAAGAAGGCACGTATCAAGAAAGCTATAACACTTGTCGCTTGAAGATTTATGGTTTACCGTTCGTGGTGGAACGTTGCATGGTGAATGACGCGCCTTTTGCATTTGAACAAAATGACGATACCAACCATTTTGAGTTGGTGGTAAATCGAGATTTTTATGAGGTGGAGCTTTTCGGGAATTGATTTTTTTATTTTTTGAATGCGGAGGCGCGGAGGCGCAGAGATTTTTTTGAAGACTATTGCGTAATAAATATCCATTGAACCAATGAAAAACAGACATTGAAAATGAAAAAATATATCGCTTATTTGTTCTTATTGCCTTTGTTGTTTGCTTGCGGAACGGAGCAAACAGCCGAAGAACAAACACCACCTCCTAGAGGTATTCCGCATGAATCGCTCTATGGGATTTGGGAAGGGGTATCTTTTCATATCAATGTAAATTCCTTTGAAAACAAACCTGATTCTAGCTTTGTTTTTGAGGTATCGGAAGGAGATTGGGAACAAAAATTGCAAGTGAAACCCGTTCGCACCATCTATCTGCCTGATAGTACTTATGTGCAGGAATTTCGAGGCTTGAAAGGCGAAATATATGAAAGCAACAAAGGGCTGTGGCGCACCCTCGGCGATACGCTGCTTCTGCTAGAACGCGATGCTCAATATCTATACGATAGCAGGATTGCGGATAATGGTTTGCTGTGGTTGCGTAGCCTCGTCGATTGGGATGGCGATGGACAAGAAGATGATGAATACCTTGCTGCTCATCGACTCGTTGGGCGGGATGTGCGGGTGTATCAGGCGCGGTAGTTAAATTGTATAACGGTTTGGCAAATGTCGCGCCTCCGTTTAGAGCGGGCAGACATTTTAGAGCATGCTGGGAAATTAAATTTGGTAAAAAAGAGGTCATTGCCCCATTCCAAACAATGGTTCTTCGAGTAGAATAGTGGCACATCCGATTCCTAAAAGAACTGTACCCAAGATGTATCTTATTATTTTCATTTCTACTTTTGTTTATATTCCTTGTACTCTATTCTTCCATGGAAGTATACGTATTTCATTAGGGGAACAAAAATCAAATCATTGGTAGTGTTAAAAGATATAAATCATCAAACGAATAAAGGGCTTTGGCAAATTCATGCGCAAAGCCCTCTGTTTTTATAAGCCTTCTATGTCTTCTTCTGCGATGAAGAGGAGGTAGAGGGTTTCTAGTAATGGCATGGTTTTTTCTATTATATTGTTATTCTCACAAAATCTTGAGTTATGCAAGGATTTCCATTCGGAGGATTAGCTGTTAAGCTCGCAAAGATTTGGTAATTACCTGGCGAAAACTGAATAATTGCAACAGATTCTGTTCCGTAAATTAGTGTAGCCCCTGGCTCTA
>CALGLY010000667.1 GCA_937959095.1 uncultured Saprospiraceae bacterium | reverse complement strand
ATACGCGCCAAGGTATGTACATCCGAAAAATAAGCGATGGAGATGTTAAAGATTTAAAAACGACATTAGAAGCTGCCAACCTCTGGGAATTCAAAGATGCTTATCGCGGACGGATTCCAGATTTGCCACCTGTGACGGTGGTGCATTATAAAGATGGGCAGGAGAAGAAAATTATCGGAAAAGACGGTCGCCCAGAAAAAGTGATGAACGTACAAGCTGCCTTGGAACAAATCGAGCGAGGAAGTGATTGGCAGTTGCGAGATGGTGGGGAGAAAAAATCGGATTTACCCGACCATATTGTAGGTAGCCAAATGCGCGTACGCGTACATGACAACGTAGACATCTACGTATGGGCGCGGAAATACCGCAAGTATGGTATGCAAGTGATCAATCCGATTAGTGCAAGTACCAATTATTGGTTGGTGGGCTACAATGCTCAAAAAAATGATCCAAGAGAAGTGCTTGCTATCGTACAAGCAGATTTACAGGTTTTAGATGCCGAATTTAATCGACAGGTTACTAACTAGATGTGAGATTTTAGACCTGCCCGACAAGCTTGTCTGCTACAAGCAGGCGGAGCAGGCGGGTTTGAGATGTGAGATTTTTTATTTCTTTTTGCGTTCAGAATAGTTCAAAAAAATGCAAGTAGGAGTTATAGGGACAGGGAGTTTTGGTATGGCGATTACTCGTCTATTGTCCATCAATGTAGATGTATTGCTGTATAGTAGGAAGCCAGAAGCGGCGCAGCAAATTAATAGGGAACATCAATATAAAGGCGTTCAATTATCAGAAAATGTGCGCGCTTCTAATGATATTCAAGCATTCACAGAGGCATGTACGCTCATTTTTCCGATTGTTTCATCGGGTGGTTTTCGAGATGCTATGCGTTCTTTTTCGCCTCATTTGCGGCCTTATCATATTCTGATACATGGCACAAAAGGCTTCGATGTCTATGGTGATAATCCAAATAATCGGGTACATTCTATGAGCGAAGTCATTCAGCAAGAAACGAATGTGGCGCGCATCGGCTGCTTGGCAGGCCCGAATCTAGCAGCAGAAATCATAGAAGGGCAACCCACAGCTACTGTCATTGGTAGTCCTTTCAATGAAGTGATAGCTGCTGGAAAAAAGGTGCTTTCTAGCAATAATTTTCATGTATTGAGTTCCTACGATATGCGTGGCGCAGAGATAGCAGGAGCATTGAAAAATATCGTAGCCATCGGTTCAGGCATCTTAAAAGGAATGGGATTGGGTAAGAATATTCAAGCCGTTTATATCAATCAAGGCTTGAAAGAGATGATGCAATTTGGGCAAACAGTAGGAGCTAAAAATGAAATTTTCCTAGAAGTCGCAGGAATTGGAGATTTAATTGCGACAACTACAAGTAGTAAAAGTAGAAATTATACCTTTGGTTTCCGATTGGGACAGGGCGAAAGCTACGAAAGTATTTTAACCGATACTGAAGAAGTTCCAGAAGGTATCCGAACCCTACAAATATGCCAAGAATTGGCAGAAGTGCGGAATCTGAATTTCCCGCTTATCCAAACGCTTTATGGTATTCTTTTCCAGCAAAGCGAAAAAAGAGAACTAATAGATGTAATTTTGGGCAAAAATTGAAGAGAAGGTGAAATATAAAGTTTGAGAGTCTCCATTCTCAAACCCACCTGCTCCGCTTATCGGGCAGGTCTAATATCTCACATCTAGATGAATTCGCCACAAACGGACAAACAATGCTAAAGAAAATATTACCACACCTTATTATCATACTAGGCTTCTTGGGAGTGTGTGCGCTCTATTTCATGCCACAATTGCAAGGCAAAGTCGTGCAACAAGGCGATATTATCAAGTATCGAGGTATGGCAGAGGAGGCACGTGAATTTAGAAGAACAACAGGTAGCGTACCGCTTTGGACAAATGCTATGTTCGGCGGAATGCCGACCTATCAAGTAGAAGTGGATAGAAAAAGTAACCTGCTTTGGTATGTTGATAAAGGATTTCAATTTTATATCAAACACCCTATAGGAACATTTTTCTTAGCAATGCTAAGTTTCTATATCCTCATGCTTACCCTTGGGATTAATCCTTGGTTAGGCGCGATTGGTGCGGTAACTTTTGGACTCACAACAAACAATCTCGTCCTTTACGAAGCTGGGCATCTAACGAAGGTTCATGCGATTTCCTACTTACCATTGGTAGCGGCAGGTGTCATATTAGCTTATAGGAAACAATATTTGGCAGGCGGTATTCTCTTTGCTGCTGGTTTAGGGCTGAATATTTTCGCCAACCACGTCCAAATGACCTACTATTTTGGACTTACTCTACTCATTTATGGCGTAGCGCGCCTGATACATGATGCACGCAATGGCGAACTTGCTCATTTTGCGAAAGGCACAGGCGTATTAGTAGCTGCGGCTTTGATAGCTTTAGCATCTTCGGCGGTTAATCTTTGGACAACCTATGAATACTCTAAAGACACGATGCGTGGCGAACCAATCCTGAAAACAGAAGAAGTAGCGAATGTACAAGATGTAAAAAGCAGTAGCGAAACCAATGGTTTAGCTTGGGATTATGCAATGGGCTGGAGCAATGGTACCATTGATTTATTCTCTGCATTTATACCAGGGGTAGCAGGTGGTGGTTCTGGTGAAAAAGTGGGGAAAGATGCAGCTATTTATAAAGACTTACGAAAGAAAGGCGCGCAGCTCGGCTCAGATTTTCGTGCGCCGCTATATTGGGGAGCATTGCCATCAACGAGTGGCCCGATTTATTTTGGGGCAATTATTTTCTTCCTTTTTATATTTGGAATGCTCGTCGTGAAAGGCCCTGAAAAGTGGTGGTTGGCACTTGGTGTCTTGCTTACGTTTATGCTTTCTATGGGTAAAAATTTAGAAGGATTCAATGAATTTTTCTTCAATTATGTACCGCTTTACAATAAGTTTAGAACGCCTAATTCCGTATTGAGTGTCACAGCGATGTTAGTACCATTGCTTGGAATTATGGGTTTATCCACC
>CALGLY010000666.1 GCA_937959095.1 uncultured Saprospiraceae bacterium | reverse complement strand
GGTAATTTCAGCGTAATTTCCTTCGTCATAGTTTCCCCTATCGACTCCAAAATGGTCACTTCTGAAATCTTCAATTGGAACCCTTCCCCACTCCATTTGGGTTCAAATTTTCCTTTGATGAAGACACATTGGCTTTCTTCTAGGAAAGCTTTGTATTTCATATAATCTGCGGTGAAAAGCGGGATTTCGAGCATGCCATTATAATCCTGAATCGTGAAAATACCCCAGCCTGTACCTTTTTTACTAATTCGGTGATTCGCACTTGTCACAATGCCTGCAAGCTTCACTTCGCGCCCATGGAATTTCTCGACTTCATCCAACGCACAATTGGTGAAATTTTCAATCTCTACCCGATAATCATCTAAGGGATGTCCACTGATGTAGATACCCGTAACGGCTTTTTCTTTGTTCAATTTTTCAATCAAACTCCATTCCTTTCCCGTCGGAATTTTAGGCTCTGGAATCATAATATCTTCCGACATTCCAAAGAGCGAAGTCGCCGCTTCTGCGCGTTGATTTTGATAGGCATTCCCATATTTCAAAATATGTTCCAAGAAAGTATCGTACTTCTCCGAAGGCAAGAAATATTGCGAGCGTTCGATATTTTCAAAGCGATCTACTCCACCCCCCAAAATCAAACTTTCCATCGCTTTTTTATTCACCGAGCGCAAACTCAAGCGACGCATCATATCGAATACACTTACAAAAGGGTTACTCTTTCGTTCCTCCAAAATCGCTTCCACAGGGCCTTCTCCCACGCCTTTTATTGCCGACATTCCAAAGCGAATTGCCCCTTCCTTATTTACAGCAAAATCAGATTGGCTTTCATTCACATCAGGGCCAAGTACTTCTATGCCCATCCGCTTACATTCGCGTAGGAAGAAAGTAACTTTGGAAATATCATTCTTATTATGCGTCAGTACTGAAGCCATAAATTCGCCTGGGTAATGCGCTTTCAGATAAGCGGTTTGGAAAGCCACTAGGGCATAGCAAGTCGAATGCGATTTATTGAAGGCATAGGATGCAAATGCTTCCCAATCTTTCCAGATTTTATCGAGTTTATCTTTAGGGTGTCCATTGGCTTCGCCGCCTTCTACAAAGAGCGGATAGAGTTCATCAATTACCTTCTTTTTCTTCTTCCCCATTCCCTTTCGCAGCTTATCGGCTTGCCCCTTCGTGAAGTTTGCCAACTGCTGTGAAAGCAACATTACTTGCTCCTGATAAACCGTAATTCCGTAGGTTTCTTTCAAGTAGCCTTCCATTGCAGGAACATCATAAATCACGGGTTTGCGCCCATGCTTACGGTCGATAAACTCTGGAATATACTCCAATGGACCAGGACGATAAAGTGCGTTCATTGCGATTAAATCGGCAAATTCCGTTGGCTTCAACTCCTTCATGTATTTCTGCATTCCAGGACTCTCATACTGGAAAATAGCGACCGTTTCACCCCGTTGGAAAAGCTCGTAGGTCTTTTCGTCTTCTAGTGGAATATCGTCGGGTTCTATCTCGACACCGTGATTTTCTTGCACCATGCGCACCGCATCTTTGATGATAGTCAGGGTTTTCAAGCCCAAGAAATCCATCTTCAAAAGCCCTGCATCTTCCGCCACACTATTATCAAATTGCGTGACCAACATCCCCGTATGCTTATCCGTTTTCACAGGAACATATTGCGTGATGTCGCCTGGCGTAATCACCACTCCACAGGCATGAATTCCTGTATTTCGGATAGAGCCTTCGAGCTTTTTAGCCGTTCGCAACATTTGACCTATTTCGTCATTGCCTTCGGCTAGGGTGCGGAGTTGATAGGCTTTTTCTTTGTCTTCGGAGGTTAGCGAATCTTTGAGTTTTTTATTAATATCGCCTTCTTCTAAGATTTTATTAAGGCTTGCTTTTAAGTTTGCAGGAAAGGCTTTGGTTACTTTATTCACTTCTGCAAGCGGTACATCCATCACGCGACCTACATCTTTGATAGATGATTTTGCAGCCATTGTACCGTAAGTAACAATCTGCGCGACTTGGTTTTTACCGTATTTTTCGATGACGTAATCAATTACTTTTTGCCGTCCCACATCATCAAAATCAATATCAATATCGGGCATCGAAATCCGTTCTGGATTCAAGAATCGCTCGAAAAGTAAATCGTATTTAATCGGATCGACATTGGTAACTCCAATACAATAAGAAACCGCAGAACCTGCCGCAGAACCTCGACCTGGCCCGACTGCCACGCCCATTTCTCGCGCCGTATTCGTAAAGTCTTGCACGATGAGGAAATAACCTGGATAGCCCGTTTTTTCAATTACCGAAAGCTCAAAATCTAAACGTTCTTTTATTTCAGGCGTGATGGTGGTATAGCGTTTTTTCGCGCCTTCGTAGGTGATATGACGCAGCAATTCAATCTGCGTGGTCATGCCTTCAGGTAGCGGATAGGCGGGCAAGAGTACGTCCCGTGCGAGTTCGAGGGTATCTATTTTATCGAAAATTTCTTGGGTATTATCTATGCTTTCAGGCACATCTGCAAAGAGGCGATTCATCTCTGCTTGTGTCTTGAAATAGAAGTCGGAACTTGGGAATTTAAATCTTTTTTCGGCATCCAAAAGCGTCCCCGTATTGATACACAACAAAATATCATGTGGTGCATAATCTTCCTCCTCCACATAGTGCGTGTCATTGGTCGCGATAACTTTTAGATCGTGTTTTCGTGCTAATGCAAGCAGTTTTTGGTTAATATCTTCTTGGCTCACCCCTAAGCCATCTATATTTTCGAGTCCTTTGTGGCGTTGTAGTTCTATGTAGTAATTTTCGCGCCCAAACACATCGAGCCACCATTTTAGGAGTTTTTCGGCTTCTTCGTCGCGCCCGTGTAAGAATGCTTGTGGAATTTCTGCCCCGAGGCAGCAACTCGTCGCAATGATGCCTTCGTTGTATTGCAAAATCAATTCCTTATCAATACGCGGAAATTTACTATACTGCCCTTCTATAAAGCCCAATGAACAGAGCTTCGATAGGTTTTCGTAACCTTTTGCATTTTTTGCTAAAAACAATTGATGAAAACGTTTATCTTTTTCTACTTTACTAAAGGACTTGCGGTGGCGGTCTGCAACTAGATAGAACTCACAACCAATAATGGGTTTGATGTCGCGCTTCTTGGCTTCTGCCACAAATTTAAACGCCCCGAACATATTCCCATGATCGGTGAGTGCTACGCCTTTTTGCCCATCGGCAGCGGCTTTGTCCATCATAATCCCAATGTCTGACGCGCCATCGAGTAGCGAGTATTGGGTGTGGCAGTGTAGGTGGAGGAAGTCTGGCATATAAATTTAAAATAGTTTAAAATAATTTCAGTAGCTATAATTGTTCGTCTTTTATCACTTCATCATCCTCAATCTTAGTAGTAAAAATTGGAATATTACTGAGTAGTTCATTCCTGACAGTAATAATATCATTTCTGTCTTCATCAGAAATATCAACTCCCAACAAAATTTCTCTGTAACAACTTTCGTCTAGTTCTACTATTCTACTTTCTTCTTCGTACGGAATACGAGTAAATTCATTGTCAATTATCCCTCTATTTATTCTTGTTATTCGAAATTCTTTTTCATATTTATACTTATCTGGAACACTGAATATACTTTGAATTCCTTTTTCTAGGGCTTCTTTGCCAGAATATGAAAATGGAGATATTCTAGGGACATTACTTGAAGGATAATAATCCACAAACCCTGCTGTTCCAAATATATTTTTATGAAGAGCAATACTCATTGTATCAAGACCGACTGCAAAACCTGTACAGTTTCCAGCTAGACGTTCCCAAAGTATAACATCTTTGTATGTTACTGTGCTACAAAATATTCCTTGATATTGATTATTCTGTTCTTTTGCATATATTTCTGCTACTTTTCTATGTTCAGGGTCTTCTATTTTCATCAACTTTCTCAATTCTTTTGCTTTATTGATGTAAAATTCTTCTGTCCTAAGAGGGTACTGTTTTCTTGCATGATATAATGCCCGCTTCTGTAAATTTTCTTCAGTTATTTCAGTTTCATCAATAGGAAGATAAGCTTCATCATAATCGGCCATCAGTTCTCTAGGACTTGCTAGTCTAATCGTTTTGTTCCTAATAATATTATCATTAGGTTCATCATCCCACATTCTAAACTTGTAGACTGTTTCGGGAAATTGGCGACTTTCAATAAATTGTTTCAATTGCTCCGTTTCGGCATATGTAAAAGCTGCTAAAATGGCTTGTTCCGTCAAATTAGAATGCCCTCTTAATAGTTCGGAAATAGACCTATGATGGGAAAATTCTTCTAATATATGTTCCACACTTATGCGTGTTCCTTTAAT
>CALGLY010000665.1 GCA_937959095.1 uncultured Saprospiraceae bacterium | reverse complement strand
AGAAGGGCAACCCGTTAAGAACACCTTTTCGGGATATTCGCCAAGCTTGATGACGCGTTCTTGTGCTTTTGTAGAGGCAACGAGGTGCAAATCTGCGAGTTTAGTGATGGCATGACGCACTTTTTCATCAATATTCCCTGTGACTTCACCGCCTTGAATATGAATGAGTGGAATGTTCATATAGGCTGCCGCGATAGCAGTAGACATGGTTTCGTAACGATCAGCGATGGTAAGCACAGCATCGGGTTCAAGCTGTGCAAATACGCTCGACAATTCGATGATGCCCAAGCCTGTGGTTTTTGCTTGTGCCAAAGGATGTCCGCCTTCTAGTACATTCAGCACCTTCGCGCGAATGGTGAAACCGTCTTTCTCCATGGCTTCTATCGCTTTCCCGTAGCGACTGAGCAGGGTAGAGGCCGCGGCTACAAGTTGCAATTCTAAATCAGGATGTGCATCAATAGCTGTGAGGGCTGTTTTGATGCGGCTATAACTTGGACGCGCAGTGACGACCACACAAATTTTTCGCTTGGAATTACTCAATATCTTCTTTTTTTAGAAAATCGTATTTTGCTTTTGAATGCTTCAGTTTCTTACCAATCACCCTTTTATACGCCCTCGCTGAAATGCCTTCTTGTGCAGGTTTTTTGCTTTCTAAATCCTCAAAAGTCAATAGGTGTCCTTTGGGCAAATCGGTTTTTACTGCCAAGCTTTTCTCGAATATTTTTTTGAGTTCGATATAGGGTGAATTATCGCTTTTATCTATGGGATTTTGCAAGGACGTTTCCAGAAAGCGGACTCCTCGAACCAGTTCTTTTATTTGCTCGATACTAAGCGAAGACTTTGCATCTGGCCCAAAAATGCGTTTATCGAATACGGCATGAAACTCTAGGACTTCCGCGCCTAAAGCTACCGCAGCCAAGCCCGTGAAAATCTCGCTTGTGTGTTCTGAAAGCCCGACTTTTAGGTCAGGATAACGGCTTTTTAATTCACCTATTACATTGAAACCAATACGCTCGGGTGGCGTGGGATAGCTTGTAGTACATTGCAAAACACTCAGGTCGTTGCCATAAGGATTAAGAAACGCAATTGCAGCGTCCAATTCTTCAAAAGAACTCATACCTGATGACAAAATGATAGGTTTGCCTGTACGTGCTATTTTTTCGAGCATCAAGAAGTTAGTCACTTCGCCGGATGCGATTTTATAGCGTTGCATTCCCAGTTCTTCCAACAAATCTACAGCAGTTTGCGAGAAGGGCGATGACATAAACTCTAAGCCGCACTCTTCGCAATGTGCCTTTATTTCGACCCACTGTGCTTTGGTGAATGCCATTCGTTTCCAATAATCGAAGCGGGTGGCATCTTCATAAGAGAATTTTACTCGAAAAGGCTCTGCCAAAGAGCTTTCTGCCTCCGCGATATGGGTCTGAAATTTGATGGCATCAATGCCCGTTTCTGCAAGAGCATCAATATAAGAATGCAATATGCCCAAGCTGCCATCATGCGCTTGTGCGATTTCTGCTATGAGTAAGGTTGATGATTTGATAATATGCTGAGTAGGACGTTTACTGAATTACCTTGTAAAAAAAAATATTTTAGAACGCAGAGGCGCAAAGGCGCAGAGAATTTTAAAAGAAATGCTGCATCTAGTTTACAGTGCATTGAGTAAGCGTAGTGTGTAATTAAGATGATTTGTCAAAATGTATTGATCGCTAAACCCGTCCATCGTCCAGTACATCGAAGATGTGCATCCATCCACCGTCAAGCCTGCCCGTCGGCAGACAGGCGGAGCGACCGTCTACCGTTATTCATAGTAGCCTTGTCCGTAGCCATAGCGATAGCCACCATATCCATAGTAGCCTGCTGTGCCATACTTGATATCATTCAGGATGATACCTGCATTGGGCAAATCCCCATTTTTGTTCAGTTCTTCAACATTGCGGAGCATGAACCGCTTGGTGTATTTATGCCGCACAACGACGAGAATATTGTTGATGTATTTACGGAGCAACATCGCATCGGTGACCAAGCCAATAGGTGGATTGTCGATAATGATACAATCGTATTGTTCTTTTAATTTTTCTAAAAGTTCTTGCATTTGTTCAGAAGCAATCAACTCCGTAGGATTGGGAGGAATCGGGCCACTACTTATGAAATCTAAGCCTTCATAAGTTTGTATTACCTCTTCCAGTTTGCTTTCCCCAATAAGGTAGTTTGTCACTCCTTTCCCATTGGTAGGCACATCTAAGTATTTTTTCAGTCGGGGTTTTCTTAAATCTAATTCAAGGAGAATCGTTTTTTTGTCGGATAAGGCAAAAGACAAGGCCAAATTGAGCGCGACAAAACTCTTTCCCTCTCCAGGTACATAGGAAGTGACTGCAAATATCCGTTTTTCATTTTTGAGATCGAGATAGTTTAAGTTGGTGCGTAACTGCCGAAACATCTCATTGACTGCCGAACGATCCCCTGATTTTACGACTATGGGTTTTTTAGATTTATTATGTCCAATGCGGCCGAAAATAGGAATGCTGGTAAGGCTTTTAATGGTATCTTCAGAAGCTATTTTAGTATCTATTAATTCATATAGACTAATGAAAAGAATAGGAAAGAATAAACCTATCAAAACACTAGTCATATAATTCCGTGCTGCTTTAGGTTGTACGGGTTTTCCACTAAAGCGAGCAGGCTCAATAATACGGGTTTGAGGGGTTGCTATGGCAATGGAAAGCGCCGTTTCTTCTCGTTTTTGAAGGAGTCCTAAATAGAGTTGTTCTTGAATTTTTTGCAAGCGTCTTTGTTCCAATAAGCCCTGATCCATACCAGGAATACTAAGCATACTGCGTTCTAGTTGTTCCATTTTTCGGTTGAGTTGCTGAACGGGAACATCAAGATCTTTTTGTAGTCCTTGTAAGGTTTCGACAAGTAGGGTCCGATTATCTAATAATTTTGTTTCTAAGGCTTGCCGCACAGGGTTTTCGATACTTGCTGTTTTCATCAATTGTTCCCGTTCGCCAATCATTTCATTATGTGCCGCCACTAGGTCTCCAAGGGAAGCGTTGGTGGCGGCAAAATTATTTGGAATGAATTCAAAGGTTTCTCGTTCTCGTACTAAAAAATCTTCTACAGAGGCAAGCAGGCTTTTTTGTACTTCAAAATCAGAAATTTGTTGGATCGTATTCCGCATTTCTCCCAAAGCAAAGCCCTTACTGGAAGCCGCTGTTTCAGTTACAATGGAGTTTCGTCGCCGAAAGCGTTCTATATTTCCTTCTACTTCATTGAGTTCACGCTCGATGACGGCGAGACGTTCATCAATAAAGCGCATAGTATTTTGCAAAACGCGATTTTCATCCTTGATGCCAGCCTCATTATAAGCTTCAATGAGGGCTTCAATGATGTCCTTTGCTTTTTCTGGAACGGGGTCGCGAAGTTTTATATTTACGCCGCTTGCACTAAAGGCATTTCCAACAAACTCTATTGCAAGTTTTCCTAAATGTTTGAATGCAGCAGTTTCGGAAGGGACAATATTAATACGATAAATTCCAGGTACAAAAAGTTGGGCAGTATCAAGAGAAATTTGAAATTTACCTGCCTCTGTGCTAAAAGGAACACCATATTTTTGAAAAATGCCTCCCTCTTCATCCAGTTCTTTTTTTAGCAAAAAGCCCCCATTTTCTACCAATTGAATATAAAAATTGGCGAAGCCATAAGTAGTACTGAACGTATCTAACTTAATAGGTGCGTTTTTATAATATTCTTGTTCTTTGAAGCGTCCTTGTCGATAGAAGGTTTTTTCGATACCTAGCTTCTCGACGGCCTTCTGCATGATGGGTGTAGAGCGAAGAATCAGTACTTCATTATCGAGCGGTTTGCGGCCGCCTGTGAAGCTTTGACTCAGTAGAATATTTTCTTCGGATAAGCCTTTATTATTACCTACATCTTTGATAAGCATCATGGCAGTTGCACTATATATCTCTGTTGCATAGCGCAAATGAATGAAGCAGCCTAGCACACAGAATACAATAGAAAAGGCAAATAACCACCACCAAGAAAATAGTTTCGAGGACCACTTCCGAAAGTCAATATGAATAACATTGGGTTGTTGCTGTTCTTCCAAGAGGTTTAGTTTCTATTTAATACAGAAATGACAAAAGCGACGATACCCGTTGCACCACTCACAATGGAGAAAACGCGCGTAATCGGGTCAGCGACTGCGAACCTGCGCCTAGGCAATGGTCGCACATAAATAACGTCATTTTGCTGCAAATAAAAGTAAGGCGAATTAAACAAATCAGGCGAATTAAAATCTATGTATCCAAAACTCCGTTCCCCATCTAGTTCCCGAATAATAAGAATGCTATCGCGCTGCGAATAATCGGTAAAATCCCCCGCTAGCGTCATTGCTTCCACAATAGTGATCCGTTGATTCATTACATTAATAAGTCCTGGTGCGCCAACTTCGCCATTTATATGAATATTGAAATTTAACAGGCGAATATTGACAATCGGAAGCGTCTCGAAATAGGGCTGAAGCTTTGTTAATACTTCTTGTTTGGCCTGCTTCATCGTCAATCCACCAAGCTTTAGGCTTCCTATGGTTGGGAAGTCAATATAGCCCTCATCATCCACTAAATAACCATTTAGAAGTAAGACTTGCGTATTATTTGCATTTGCACCTACTCCACCATCTAAGGCAAAAGGAGCAGCCGCTACTGGATCTACACTATTCACTTTTATGCTTAGTATATCATTGGTTTGTATGCGAATAGGCTTATAATTAGAAATTGTTTGTGGCTCACTTGGAACTTCAGGTGCTTCTTCATAGTTGAGTAGCGAATCATAAGAAACACAACTACTCAATAGAGATAGACCTAAACACAGAATTATGATAATGCGGATGTTCATACAAGAATATTTCTGCACAAGATAAGGCTTCGCCAACGATAAGTCGCAAAGGACTTAATCTCGGATAAAAATTTGTGTATTTGAATGTTTTTCGTATTCAAATTGTCTTTGGTAGAAAGGACATTTTATAAGTGTTGTCCAATGAGCTGTATCAATGTTTTTTCTGAAATATGGTTTTGATAATATTGCCACATTTTCGTTATATTTTCACGGTAAGACGTTTCCGTTAATACCGTTTCAATATTCTTTTCTATTTCCGATACGGAATCCTTGTCTTTATCTGCCATCATGCCTAAACCATGATAGTGCACTCGTGCGGCACAGCCGTTTTGGTCAGAACGCTTACCTGAATACACCAACATCGGTACTTGAAAATGGATACATTCATTGATGGTGTGTATGCCTCCGTGATTAATGGAGCAATCTGCTTCTGCCAAGACTTTCAACTGAGGAATCCAAGCAAAAGCGTGGACGTTTTCAGGCAAATCATCAAATTCCTCGCTGCTCAGTAATCCACCTAAACCTATGAGGAGTATCCAATCTTTTCGATTTTTGAAAACCTGAATTATTCGTTTCAAAAAATCCGAATCGCCTTGTTTCAGCGTACTGACAGAACAATACACTAAGTGTTTTTGCTGTGCTTTCTTTTGTTCAAAAATAGTATCAAGTTGCGCTTGTACTTCTCTTGGAATATGCCTTTCATCCCGTCTGGTATTTACCATTGCACCCACATAGTGCATCCCTTTTCGTTTGCGATGTGGAAATTCCATTTCCCAAAGCGTCATACTCAAGATGGGCAAACTATTATAGGTGAATGGCCCTGGCCAGTAATTTTCATTGGCGTATTGCATCGGGAAGCCAATTTTTTTGGCATAAGCCTTTAAAATACTGCGCCTATCGGTGCGAAGGCTACGTATTTTTTGCTTTCCAAACATCCATTTTCGATGTATTCTGATACGCCACCATGCCACCGCAATACCTAATCGGCCACCATGCCAACCGCTATTCGGTAAAGTATCATGCAGCAAAGGCGGTACATTTTTTGCTTCACCCAAAACAAACCATTGACTAAGTAAAATAGTAGGAATAGCTCGCGTAAAACTCGTCATAAAATGCTCATGCAATTCTACATCAACTAAAACTAAATCAGGGGAAAGTTCGGTCAATATTTCTACGAACTTATCCATCTTTAGGCTTTGCAAAGCAGTTGCTTGTAGTTGTTTGCGATGCTGAAATTTATAAATCCACCGCGCCCATTTGCCTTTGACAGGAATGGAGGGCGAAAATTTCAAATCTACTTCCTCTAATTGCTGATAAACAATGTCATTTGCTTCCACTTTCTCGCCTACCGCTTTCGGTGAGGCATAAGTGACTTGATAGCCTGCTGTTTCCAATCGTTTCACTAGTTCAAAACTAGCGTATAAAATACCCGTCAGACCTGATGTGATGCAAAGAATGTGCTTTTGATGACTCAAAATCGTATCCAATTTGCAGGTACTAAATCGCTTGTATTGTATTTTGTGTC
Source organism: uncultured Saprospiraceae bacterium (assembly GCA_937959095.1). Taxonomy (GTDB): domain Bacteria; phylum Bacteroidota; class Bacteroidia; order Chitinophagales; family Saprospiraceae; genus JAAUTG01. The sequence goes on along the minus strand of CALGLY010000665.1, from coordinate 607 downwards.
TGCAAACCAATTCTTGGGTGCAATCACGACTTTTTCTGTTTGTTCATTCAGCCAAATTGCCCACCATGCAAAGCTGCTATTTGGGATGATGTAGTGCTTGCAAGCTTTCATGAGTTGCAAATAATTTCCAAATTTTCGCCCTTTATGTTCATGTCCAACTACGGTCACAGGATAGCCTTCCACTTTTATGTTTTCACGGCACCAATCAATGTCGTCCGAAAAAACGAAGAAGTGTGGCTGCTCCAATTTTTCAGTCATATACTGACTAGCTCGCTGAAAATAATTGAGATTGGTCGTATTAAGTTCAGGTGTTTTCAAGAAATCGGTACGGCGCACATTTAAACAAACTGCATTAGTATCTGCGATTTGCTGAAATAAACTTGCGGACTCCTCTAAAGGAGCATCTTCAAATCGGAAAGCAGCATGAATATCGCTTGCAATATCTTCAAAGTAGCGTCCGCTTTGCCACCAACCATTATAGATTACCTCGTCTTTTGGTGCGTCAATCAATTCTTGTACTACATGAAAATGTGCTTCTTTTATTTCTGTATGATTACGTGTCACCCATTTTTTCGTCCAATTTCCTATCGTGGAGGACTTGCTTTTG
>CALGLY010000664.1 GCA_937959095.1 uncultured Saprospiraceae bacterium | reverse complement strand
ATCACCTAATCCGTAGCTTTCTTTTTGGATAGCTTCTACAGCATACCCTTGTTTTATCCAATAGGGGAGACCTCCATCTAGTACCGCGACGGCTTCATGCCCCATGCTTTTAAACATCCACCAAACCCGTGGGCTTGTATGAATGCCAAGGTTATCGTAAACTACAATTTGGTTTGATTTTTGGATGCCTAAAGCGCGACATTTTTGCTCAAATTGCTCGGGACTAGTAAGCATATTAGGATAGGGACTAGTGGTATCGCTAAACTCCTTCTTAAAGTCAAAATAGCGCGCATTCTTAATTCTGCTATGCTTGAATTGTGTTTCGAGACCTGCTTTATTACTTTGGGAACTAGCATCTAAAATAACTAAATCGAGCTGCTGTAACTGTGCTTGAAGCCATTCGGCAGAGACGATTAAACTTTGCATGCTTGCTATTTTTTTAATTATTAATCAGATGGTTTGGCTTGAATTCCTATTCAAGCCGAAATGTGTTATCGAAACTCCGTTTCGCGTGTCGCTTTTGCCTAAGTCCAATATAACGAAACGGAGTTTCGAGCTTGCATTCAGTCTTGAATAAAAATTCAAGCCAAACCAATAAATCTAAATTTTTTAAAAAGGCAAAAATCCAAACAACCTCAAAATCGCAGCGATTACCACAAAGACCAATCAGCGATGCGCCCACACATTAGCACTAGGAGAATTAGAGGCAAAACGCGCAGTGAGATAACCACCAGCGGTCTGCCCGATAGCGATGATGCCTCCTATTTGCCAATTGACAAATCCTTGATAATGAAAAATAGCTAATACAAAAATGGTATAGATTGCAATAATGAGCGATTTCATCGCATTCGATTCGATGAGACTGAAACGGGCAATAAGTACGGTGACCGCTAGAAAGAAAACACCCATACCCATCTGGATGAAACCGCCATAAATACCTAAAAGAAAAAATAAAGGCACGGTAATAAATAAGGAAGGACGCTTAGAGATGTCCGTTTCAGCGAGCCAACGCTTTGGGCGAATCAATATCACAAAAAGCATGACAACCATCATGTAGCTAAAGAAATCCTTGAACTGCTCATTACTGACATTTATAGCTATGAATACGCCAATCAATGCGCCTATGATAGTAGGAATATAAAAGACCCAGTTGTCGCGTAAATCGAGCTTCCCACCTTGATAAAACCCATAGCTACTAGCACTTGTTTGCGCTACCACACCGATACGGTTCGTACCATTTGCCATATTCGGGGGCAAGCCTAAAACTTCGGTGAGTATAGTGAGTGTAATTGCAGAACCATTGCCTGCTAAGGTATTGACTACGCCTGCAAAAAAACCGCCGATAATAGCAATCGCATATTGATACATTTCCATATAGTAAGAGTATGTGTTCTTTATGAAAAAAGGTTTTCGGTAAAATTTCTGCGTCTCCGCGTTCAAATTAAAGAACAAGCTAACTTATCCTCCACTTCTCTTGATGAGGCTAAATAAAATAACTCCGTGTCTTCGTAGTTTACCTGTATGGGTCTCTGTGTTCAAAATATAAATACATAAAAAAAATCCCCAAACCGCGAACGGTTTGAGGATCTGTGTTTTGTGTATATATTACAAAAAGCACTTAAGTGAATTAGGCAAATTAATTACCTTTTTTGAAATAAAAATTTGAAAAGATAAGTCTCATGTCTCAAATCTAATACCTCAAATATACTTAGCTTATGCTTCTGTAGTCGTGTCGTCTTTAGCTGCATCATCTGCTGCTGGTGCTTCGGTCGCTTCTGCCGTAGGTGCCTCTGCTTTAGGTTCTTCTACCTTTGCTTCCGTCTTAGGTGTTTCTGCTTTAGCAGGAGCAGCTGCTTCCTTATTTTCTTGCATTTGTTGCTTCAACTGTGAGAATACATCCATATCACCTAGTGTAGATTTCTCTACTTTAGATTGTGTCTTCTTCACCGATTGACGTACTTCATTACGCTCTTTGCGCTTTTCTGTACGTACTGAATCTTCCGCTTCGCGCTGAATATCTTCCAAGTAACGCAAGTGCGATACCAAGATACGCTTATCGTCGCGGTTGAATTCTAGAATCTTCACCTTCAATACTTCATCTACATTAGCAGGCGTGTTGTCCTCCTTGCGGATGTGCTTGATTGGTGCAAATGCTTCTAGACCATAAGGTAACTGAACGATAGCACCACGGTCGTCCTTGCGGAGTAGCGTAGCATCGTGGTAAGAACCTACTGGGAATACTTCTGCGAAGGTATCCCATGGGTTTTCCTCGATTTGTTTATGTCCAAGAGCCAATTTACGGTTGTTCTTATCTATTTCTAAGATAACACACTCGATGTCTTGACCTGGCTTCGTGAACTCTGATGGGTGATTGTAACGCTTCGTCCAAGAAAGATCTGAAATGTGAATCATTCCACCGATACCTTCTTTAAGTTCTACGAATACACCATACGGAGTCAAGTTCATCACGCGACCTGTGTGGCGGCTGTTCTGTGGATAATCATTCTCGATTTCACTCCAAGGATCATTAGCCAACTGCTTCAAGCTTAAAGACATTTTGCGATCGTCGCGGTCGATAGTGACTACTTTCGCATCGTGCATTTGACCTAACTTGAAGAATTCACGCGCATTTACAGGCTGGTTGCTCCAAGTTACTTCCGATACGTGAATTAAACCTTCCACGCCTGGCTGTATCTCTAGGAACGCACCATAATCTTCGATATTTACAATCTTTCCTTTTACGGTTGAACCTTCTTTGATTTCCGCATCCAATACATCCCACGGGTGTGGTTGTAGTTGCTTCAAACCTAAAGAAATACGCTTCTTGTTCTCGTCGAAATCGAGTACTACTACGTTTATCTTCTGGTTCAACTTCAATATTTCACTTGGGTGGTTGATACGTCCCCATGAAATATCCGTGATATACAATAGACCATCTACACCCCCTAAATCTAGGAATGCTCCAAAGTCTGTAATGTTCTTCACAATACCTTCCAGTACCTGACCACGCTCCAAACCAGAGATGATTTGTTCGCGTTGTTCTGCCAAATCACTTTCGATAAGTGCTTTGTGCGATACTACGGCATTCTTGATAGTTTCGTTGATCTTAACTACCTTGAATTCCATTGTCTTACCTACGTATGAATCGTAATCCACGATAGGCTTAATATCAATTTGAGAACCTGGTAGGAAGGTTTCCAATCCATTGGTATCGGCGATAAGACCACCTTTTGTCTTACTGATGATTGTACCTTTAATAACAGTACCATTCGTGTAAGAATCCTTGATTTTGTCCCAAGCCAATAGCAACTTCGCTTTACGACGAGAAAGTACTAATTGTCCTTTTTCGTTTTCTTGCGACTCTACATACACATCCACAGTATGCCCGATTTCCATATCAGGTATATCGCGGAATTCACTCAAGGATAAGATACCATCCGATTTGAAGCCTAAATCAAGGATAACGTCACCATTTTGGATGTTCGCTACTTTACCTTTCACTACTTCGTTCACGGCTACTGAGCTCATAGTAGCTTCGTAGTCCTTCAAGTAGTCTTCGATTTCTGCTTCTGAATAGGGTAGTCCGTTACGATTTCCTACGTTCCAGTCATAGTCATCATGTGCAGAACCTGCTGCTACATCATCTCCTAAGTCCAAAACTAATTCTTCGTCTTCGTCCTCCTCTGTAGTTTCTGCTGCCACCGTTTCTTTTACCTCTGCTACAGCTTCTTCTGCTTTTTCTTCAACTGCTTCCACAGTTTCTGCTGCCGCTTCTTCTACTTTTTCCTCAACTGCTTCTACAGTTTCTTCTACAGTATTTTGTACTTCCTCTGTAGTTTCTTCTACAGCGTCTTGCAACTCCTTATTTTCTAAATTGTCGTCAAATAGCATTGAAAGAATGCTTTTAAATGTTAAGAAATAAAGAATACTCAATTAAGTGCATTCTAATTTAGCGGCGCGAATATACAATATATTTGGAATATAAAATGGATTTAATTAGTTTTTAATTTAGGGAGTTGCCTTATTATTTTCCTATTCCCTTAGGGCTCCTAATAAGAGAATCAAGCGTTGGGAATAGAATATCAGCTATTTTTTGCGCGCCTGAAATATTATAATGACAATGATCATAGAATACGCTCGTATCTTTTGGAGTGAAGCTTGCTAAATCAATCAAATGAACTTTCTCTTCTTTAGCGATTTGTGCTAGTTGGTCATTTAGTAGTTTCATACCTCTTGCATTGGCAGTAGGAGTTCGAGCGATGCCATCTATCAGTTTCGGACTGATGGATGAAATACTAAGTTCTAAACTATCCATTTCTGTTTTCCAAAGGGTTGGTTGTGTGATGAATACTAGTTCTAAATGACGACTTTTAGCGAGTTGTGCAATCTTGCGTAAGTTTTTGGTATAATCTTCCAACAAAAAATCTAGGTTTGGTAACTTATCCACCTTTTTTGCCTGTTTATAGGCTTCCATTCGTTCCAAAATCGAACGATAAAGCTTATCATCATTCGTATTAAATCGATTTTTAAAGAGTCGATAATTTTTGAAATCGCGCAGGTGCATCCACCATTCTGTACGTTGATACCAATGCTTATTAGCTGTTCTAGGATAACGTACAAAGCTTGTTCTGAATAGAGTGGTATCTTGCTGTGTGGTAAAGTAGTCGTTGCCCAATGCAAAAAAACGTAAGTAGTCATTGATGCCGACTAAGACTAATACCATTTTTATGCCTTCGAATTGTGGCTCTAGATGCTTCAACTGTAGATAATGGTGAGCAGAATTGAAGCCAGTATGCCCTGCATTTCCAATGGTTACTCCTATGTCAAGGCTAGTATTTAACTTTTTTTCTAGCACATAAGTCCAAGTTTCGTGGTCATTAAGTGCTAAACAAATAGTAGTGCTACCTCCCAATGCCAATATACCATAGCGACTTTTACTGAAATAACTAGGACTACGGTAACCAAATTCATTGCTAGTAACGGTAATAGAGTCTGACAAACCTGGAAATTTGCCTTTCGTATTGGGGGTTCGATAGTTGAGATTTGGATATACCGAATGATACATATCATGTGGCGCAGCTATACGAAGTAGTAACTCTCCTGCTACCAGTGCAATGCTTGTACTAAATAGGAATAATATTAAATTGAAGATGATATTTCGGTACATTAATTCAAGATTTATAGCTATGCGAATATATTAGAATAAAAGCACTTTTCAAGCTAAGTAAAGCTTCAAAAATAATCTAATCCAAACTATAATAATAGTGTAGTTAAACGGAAGCAACATAACACCTCGTTTTGGATTAG
>CALGLY010000663.1 GCA_937959095.1 uncultured Saprospiraceae bacterium | reverse complement strand
TATTAGTTTTGATTTTTGTAGCACTGTCCATCTAAAAAAACGTTGGAATTCGGGATGAATATCTAATTCATTTGAAGAATACAGACTTGATAACTCACCAATTGACATTGGGTAACCATCAGTAAATATTTCTTTCTTCTTATCATCTATTTCTTGTTGTAAAACACTCATTTTTTATTCTTTTATTCTCTGTAATTATCATATTCAAGTAGTTTTTGGGGCTAAACTAAAACAAAGTCCCCATTTGCCTCGGCGGCACAACACCCAAGTGGATATACGCCTTCTCCGTCACTTCCCGACCACGTGGGGTACGCTGAATATAGCCTTCCATTATCAAGAAAGGTTCATGCACTTCTTCTATCGTTCCCGATTCTTCGGCAACAGCCGTAGCAATCGTACTTAAACCAACCGGCCCGCCTTTGAATTTATGAATAATGGTAGACAAAATGCGATTATCCATTTCATCCAAGCCACTTTCATCCACATTGAGGGCTTCTAGTCCAAAATTTGCGATTTTTTGGTCGATTGTGCCATTCCCTTTTATCTGTGCAAAATCACGGATACGGCGCAATAGCGCATTTGCTATACGCGGTGTTCCTCGGCTTCTTCTAGCGATTTCGGAGGCTCCTTTATCTGTAATAGGCACATCCAAGAGTTGTGCGGAACGCTTCAAGATGCGTTCCAAAGTAGGAATATCATAATAATCTAAATGGCAGGTAATCCCAAAACGCGCGCGCATCGGAGCAGTCAGTAAGCCCATGCGTGTAGTCGCTCCTACTAGTGTGAAAGGTTCTAGCGTAATTTGAATACTTCGCGCATTCGGACCGCTATCTATCATAATATCAATGCGGTAATCCTCCATAGCAGAATAGAGGTATTCTTCGACCACATTATTTAGACGGTGAATTTCATCTATAAATAAGACATCATTTGGGCCAAGATTGGTGAGTAAGCCTGCCAAGTCGCCTGGCTTCTCTAGCACAGGTCCAGAAGTCATTTTTAATTCAGCTTCCAACTCATTCGCCACGATATGCGAAAGCGTCGTTTTTCCTAAGCCTGGCGGGCCGTGCAATAGTACGTGATCGAGGGCTTCTTCACGTAGTTTTGCTGCCGCAATGAAAATACTTAAGTTGTCTACAATCTTAGGTTGTCCACTAAAATCTTTGAGCGATTTCGGGCGCAAGGCCTTTTCTATCTGGACTTCCTCGGAGGTATATTGTTCCCCTGTGGGATCTAAATTTTGATTCATCTATCGTTGAGAATTTGAACCATATAAGGCATATAAGTTCATATAAGAAAAATCACAAAGGGATTTATAGAAACCTTAAATGTCCTTATATGCCTTATATGGTTCTTCTTATTCTTCTAATTTTCACTAAACTGTTGCTCTAGCACTACCACTTGTTCTACTTGCATAAAATCTTCTTGTAATACACGCTCTAGCGTTCGCATTAAGAGATCCGAATTTGCACGAGTAAAACACATCGGCGGCTTTATTTTGATGACATTATGAAATGGTCCATCCGTGCTAATAAGAACGCCTAAGTCGCGCATTCGGTTGGCGAGATAGGTCGCTTGTTCCGCAGCGGGTTCTAGTGTGACTCTATTTTTGACTAATTCAAAGCCTAAAAAGAACCCATGTCCGCGTACATCTCCGATGATAGGAAATTGCTTCTTCAAGGCTTGCAATCCACGCCACAAATATCTACCTGTTTCTAGCGCATTTTCTTGTAGTTTTTCGGCTTGCACTTGCTTCAAAACTTGCCGACCAATGGCACAGGAAACAGGATTTCCGCCAAAGGTATTGAAATATTCCATGCCATTCGCAAAAGCATCTGCCACAGCGCGTGTACAAACGACGGCTGCCAGCGGATGTCCATTCCCGATAGGCTTCCCAATCGTCACGATGTCAGGTACAACGCCTTGCAACTCGAAGCCCCAAAAAGCATCACCTGCTCGCCCCAAGCCTACTTGTACTTCATCCGCGATACATAGCCCGCCTGCTGCACGTATATATTGATATGCTGCTTTCAAATAGCCTTCAGGTAGCACGATTTGCCCACCACAACTTAGAATGCTTTCGCAAATAAATCCTGCTACGCCTTTGCCTGCTTCCTCTATATTTTCAATGGCTTCTTGGATGTGCGCTGCATATTTTCGACCATTAGCCACATTATTCTCCCCTCGATATAAACCTCGATAGGTATCTGGAATGGGGACGATATGTGTGTCTTCGGGCGCGCCTTTGCCTCCTTTTCCATCAAATTTATAGGAAGAAACTCCTACCGTACCGCCGGTATTCCCATGATAGCCGACTTCTACAGCAATCATGTCTTGGGCGTTCGTGTAAGTACGTACCATGCGTAGGGCGAGTTCGTTGGCTTCGCTGCCTGAATTCACGAAATGTACCACGCATAATTCGGGTGGAAAGGTCGCTAATAATTCTTCTGCAAAATGTATGATTTCATCGTGTAGATAGCGCGTATTAGTATTCAAAACGGCTAATTGACGCTGTGCGGTACGTACTACTTTTGGGTGCTGATGCCCGACATGTGGCACATTATTCGGCGTATCCAAGTAGCGACGACCTGTGTGATCGTATAAATACTGCAGATTGGCACGCACTATTTTTAGCGGCTTTTGATAGGAAACACTCAAGCCTTTTCCTAGTTTTTCTTGTCGTTTTTTTAAGATTTCAGAAATTCCTAAAGTGGTATTCTTGCTAGTACGCTGATGTGGAAAATCAGGTAATATATCCGCAGGATTGGGGCAAAGACTTAGCCACATTTCACGTTCTTCATAAAAGCCTACGCCAGGAAAATCGCCTGTTTTATCGAGTAAATCTAGTATGATTTGAAAATGTAAATGCGGCGGCCAATCGCCATTTTCGGGTGCATCTCCGATTCGGCAAACTTCTTGTCCTTGTTCTATTTTTTGTCCTATTTCCAAGCCTTCTAAACTATCTAAAGTCAGATGTCCATAGAGGGTATAAAAGCTTAATTCTTCGTGGATTTTGTGTTCTAAAATAATAGTCGGGCCATAATCACAAATATTCGCATTATTCTGAAAACTATGTACTGTTCCTTCCAAAGGAGCATAAACAGGCGTTCCAACGGCTGACCAAACATCTAAACCAAGGTGCGTTGTACGCCATTGCGACCCATTATTTCCTTCTACGATATAAGCATCAGTGGTATAAAAAGGGCGTACTTCGCCATAGCCGCCTATCCCGATTTGGGCTTCTTTTTCTGCTAAAATTCGGTTTATCGTTTGCTTAAATTTAGGTATCGCATCAAAGTCCGAATTATGTCCTAAGTCTAGGCTACCGACACTCAAGTCGAGCCAAGTGACGCTATCTGCATTGAGTTTGGTATCAATAAGATTCGAGAAAGTCGGTTTTTCATAAAGCCACGCATTAAAACTATTTCGCTTTGGACAAGGCTCTAATTCGCAAGCTTGTCGGAAGCGATAATGGGCATAATCGGGCTGAATATTTCGCAATTTCCGAAGCAAATCCCACGCAGGACGTGCACTGATTTGATGGTATTCATTTTCGGGTTCTTCACGCTTATTGATTGCTGCTGCAGTCACTGTGATGAGCGAACGCGCTGCTGTGAACCATAGCAAGACTTCTATTTCTTCTTCGCGCAAAGGAAAAACTTGATGAAAGCCTCGTATCACTTGCACGGCTGCTGCTATTGGGTCAGCTTTATCCATCATAGCATACGACAGCGCGATACCTAATTCATTGATAGTATGCGTAAAAGTAGCATCTCCAAAATCTATAATGCCCGTCACTTGCGGATTGCGTTTATCTTTACTCACGACCACATTGTAGTCATTGGCATCGCCATGAATGATGCTTTTTCGCAGCTTCGTGAAGAGTGGTAAGGCTTTTAGCTGAAAATTTTGAAGGAAATACTGTGCTATTTCGCGCTCTTCCTCATCGGCTAAGCTATCCAATTTATCTTCTATCCATTCTACTTCCGAAGGATTCCATTTTAGATAGCGATGCGCTCCCGAATGTTCAAAGCCTTGTAAGCCTTTACTTAAAAAAGCACAAGCCGCACCTAAACTTTCTAGCAGTGTCTCGCTATGTGGATTCACAAAAGCAAACATTCGCCCTTCTACCCAAGTCATTAGACGCATGATGCGCATTGTACTCTTATGATCTTGAATTTCTATTTGAGATTTGCCTGCTTTATTAAAGATTGGTTTTTGTAACTGAATGGGCAATTTCTTATGCGAGAGATGGGTGAGTAAATGAGTCTGTAAATCTATCTCGAATAAATCGTAGTCAGGGCGGCTTACTTTTAGAACGAATTGCGCGCCATCTTCTGTTTTTACTTGATAATTAAAATCCATTTCGCCTTGCAATCGCTTAATGGATTCCGCTTTTATGTCGTAGTGGGTATATAATAAGGTGTAAAGTGTTTTTTCTGGAATGGCAAGTTGTTGGAAGGTGCTCATACTGCAAAATTTCTAGATATGTCGATTCGAGATATTAAAAATCTAATTCGTTCTTCAATTTATAGGCTAATGGGAAATTAGCCGATAAAAGTTCTATAATCACCAAAAGGCTTTGGCATAAAAACTGGTGAATAGAGCGTCTTTCTACCAAAGACCTTTTGGTCGCTACAGTTTTAACGTATCAATGATACATCGCTGGTGATATTGGCATGATAGCCATCTATAAAGAGAACTTCTGCTACGCAAACATATACCGCTTTTGGCATTAGTCGGTCTCTAAAATAGCCATCCCAGCCATTAAGAGGATTATTTTGTGTTGGATTTTGAACTTCAAATACTAAATGCCCGCGTCGGTCAAATACTTTTAAACTTAAAACCGCTTCTACGTCTTTGCCTGTGTAGACACTATACCAATCATTAATGCCATCGTTATTGGGCGAAAAGCTGTTTGGCATATAAATTTCATGCTTGCGCTCTACATGAATGCTCAATACATCCGAGGCAACACAACCAAATTCGTCTTCTACTTCAATACTTATCGTAACCGACTCTAAAGGCAGTAAATGTAAATCGGAACAATTTTGACAACTTGAAGAATCGCTTAAATTGCGCCAAATAATATTTTCTATTGGACGATTGGTTCGTACTTCTACATTCAAGCTATCACCTAGTTCTATAAGCGGTGCTTCGCCGAGATCAACAATCAATTCTTCAAATTCTTCTATCGTGAAGGTCGTATCTAAGGTACAACCTAAGGAATCAATCAGATAAAGGGTATGTTCGCCTGCTGGAAGAAATGGAAACTCCGTGAGTGCGCCATAGCGTTCTGTATTTAAGCCATAAAGATACGGCCCGTTTCCACCAGTTACGTCTCCTACCATTATTCCTTTTTCACATAATTCTCCGAAGACTTCCATCGCTACTGCCGTTGGGTATTGAAAAGAAACAGTTGTCGAATCGACATTGACACAAGCATTAATATCGCTTACAGTAACGCTATAACTTTTTTCAGGTATTGGGTTTTGAATGTTTGCAATTTTGGTAGTATCTCCATTTTCCCAGGTATATTGGCAGCCGTAGCAGCGCGAAAAATCAGCATCCAATTCAATGGCATCTACAGGGCAAGTCGGGATGGTATCATACATCATCGGGCCTAAATCACAAGATGTTTTGACTAACCAAATATCATTTTCACCTCTTGATATCTGTGTTCTATCGCCACCTACACCTGAAGCACTATGCCCAGCCATCAGGATAGAACCATCTTCTAATATTTCCATTTCTGTCAGGGCATCTCGCAGCTCTGAACCATAAGATTCTTCCCAAATTTGTTCCCCATCGGGCGTTAAGTAAACCAGCCAATAATCGTTGAAGCCTTCCGAGTTTGATTGTTTGCTACCGCTTATTTCTGAATTCGCATAGCCTGCAACTATCAAATTTCCGTCTTTATTGATACGAATATCATAGGCTTGGTCGGGTTCTTTACCTCCATAATTATTATCCCAAAGCTTATTGCCGTTTGGATCTATGGCTACCACCCAATAATCGTGGCTTCCATAGCTCATATTTGTTTTTTCAAAGAACTTATTCGACCCCGAAAAACCTGCTAAATAAATGGTACCATTTTCAGCCTGTACCATGTCGAATATTTGCTCATCCCATTCCCCTCCTATTGTTCTTTGCCATATAATATTACCTCGCCTGTCAATACGAATTGTCCAATAATCATTTAAACCACGTAGAAAATCATCCTTATCTCCACCTATGCCCGATTCCGAACTACCTCCGAGTAAGAAACCTCCATCAGGCATTGGCAACACAGACTGCAAAACATCCTTATCATTCCCTCCATAAGTCTTATCCCACATCACATTGCCCGACGCATTGATACGCACTAACCAAAAATCCCAATCCCCTTGATTTCCTTCTGTTTTTTCGCCGCTTATGCCCGATTCAGAAATGCCCGCAAGAAAAAAGCCACCATCTGGCATTTCTAGAATATCACCTCTAAGCACGTCTTCCTTATCGCCTCCTATCGTTTTTTGCCAAATTTCATTGCCATTTGCATCCAGACGAACAATCCAAAAATCGGAGTCGCCTCGACTTTCTTCGGTCTTGGTACCACTTATTCCTGATTTGGATGACCCTCCTATAATATAACCACCATCTCTGGTCTGATGACTTACCCATGCGCGTTCTTCATCGTTTCCACCATAGCGTTTTTGCCATTGAATATCTCCTCGAATTGTCATCTTGACAACCCAAAAATCAAAATTACCAAACTTAGATTCTGTAATATCTCCATCGGCAGGAGATGCCGAAGTACCTGCAACTAGAAAGCCTCCATCATTCGTCAAACTTATAC
>CALGLY010000662.1 GCA_937959095.1 uncultured Saprospiraceae bacterium | reverse complement strand
TGGCATATGAAAATATCTTTTCGCACTATATTTCAGCTTTTTTCTCGCCCGTAGCTATGGCTATGCCCTCGAAAAAGAGCTTTATCTAGCACAAAAAGCTAACTTTCATATACACAATTCTTATTTCTGAACAACTCTAATTGATACGCAAAAGTCATTCTCTGACATTTAACAGTAATAATTATGTTATCATCTATTTCAAAACAATACATTTATTTCATTAACGTTTTGATAACTATTCGGTATCTTGTTAATTTTATTTCAGTTTGCTATTTATGATACGTATACTCTACACTTTACTCTTTTTCTGGCTAAGCTTTCCTCTTATAGCACAACAAACGAAGGTGTCTATTTTGAATGATGGTCTAATTTATAAATTAGCCATTACAGAAACTGGTATATATCAATTGAATGCAGATTATTTGAGTAATCTAGGGATTGACTTGAATGCTATTGACCCACGTAACATTAGCATATATGGCAACGGCGGTGGCATGCTCCCTGATGCAGTAAGTGATGAACGGGTAGATGATTTGGCAGAAAATGCTATCCGAGTAATAGGAGAAGATGATGGACGCTTCGATGCAGGTGATGCGGTACTATTTTATGCAGAAGCAGCAAACGAAATGTATTATGATGCAGAAAAAAATCTATTTCGACTAAAGAAAAATGTATACGATAATCAAAATTTTTATTTCTTAAAAATCCAAAATACACCAGGCAAACGCATTGCACAGCAAGCAAACCTAAGCAATACAGACTATTCCACCTCTAGCTTCGATGCTCTACTCCATTTAGAAGAAGAAAAAGTAAACCTTTTAGATGCTTTCGTAAATACGCAAGGTTCAGGAAGAAACTGGTATGGCGACCAATTCAAGAATATTTCAAGCTATAGCTACCAATTCAATTTTCCTAATATTATAACTGGAGATTCTGTAAAAATAATGGCAACCTTAGCGGCTAGAAACCAAACCAATTCGCACTTTAGTATAGAAACTGATGCTGGAAGTTTTCAAAGCAACTTAATTACAAATGCTTCGGGTTCATTCAATAATCCTACAGAAAGAACTTATGCATATATAGGTACACTTGATGGCAGCTTTATGGCTAATTCAGATAATATAAAGCTCGATGTCGTCTATAATGGTACAGAAGCTTGGCTTGATTTTATAACCATCAATGCCCGGCGTGAACTCCGCTTAGGAACAGAACAATTGCAATTTCGAGATGCAAGAGCACAGGCATATAATAGTATCACCTATGATATACAAAACCTAAGTGCCGATGCTCAAATATGGGATGTAAGCAATCCGTTAAATCCAAAATTGCAAGAAATAAATGGTAGTCAATTCGGCGCAAGTGCAAATGCAACCGAGTTTATTGCCTTCACCACTAGCCAAACCTTCACTCCTGCAAGTGCCCGCGCCATTGGAAATCAAAATCTTCATGCTATTGAAGATGCAGATATGATAATTCTTTTCCATGAGCGATTCACAGAAGCCGTAGCACAATTGCAAGAGCACCGACGTATCTTTTCTCGCCTAAAAGTGGATACGGTACGAATTGATTTATTGTATAACGAATTCTCATCGGGCAGACAAGATCCTACTGCTATCCGCGATTTTGCACAGATGCTATATGAACGCAACCCTAATTTTAAGTACTTATTATTACTAGGCGATGGTTCTTTTGACTACAGAAATATTAATAATATTCCTAGTGAGCAAAATTCTAATTTCATTCCTGTTTTTGAAACAGATAATTCTCTTTCCCCTATAAAAGCTTATCCTTCCGATGATTATTATGGCTTACTAGATGAAGGCGAAAGTGGTGATTTGAACGGCGATTTGGATATTGCAATTGGGCGAATACCTGTAAAAACAGCACAAGAAGCTATGCAAATGATCGAAAAAATCATCCGCTACGAAACTTCTCCTGCTAGCTTAGGCGATTGGCGCAACCGATTAGTGTTCATAGCAGATGATGAAGACGGCAATCTTCATTTTAGACAGACCGATGGCATTGCAGAAGAACAAAATAACCTGCAAAACAACTACAATCAAGATAAAATCTATTTCGATGCTTTCCCTCAAGAATCTACCTCTGGTGGAGAGGGCTTTCCTTTAGCTACAGAAGCTCTAAATCAAGCGATGTTTAAAGGAGCTATTGCAGTCAATTATTTAGGACATGGTGGCTCGAAAGGCTGGGCGCAGGAACGTGTACTTGATCGAGATAGAGGCGATATTAGTGGGTGGTCGAATTTTAATCGCCTACCTGTTTTCATCACGGCTACTTGCTCTTTCACCGGCTACGACGACCCTAATCAAGTCACGGCTGGAGAAGAAGTATTACTCAACCCTAAAGGTGGAGGCATTGCGTTATTTACTACGGTACGTGCAGTTTTTTCAAGTTCCAATGAAGCCTTGGTAAAGTCTGTTTTTGATACAATGCTTTATAAAGTAGATGGAAAACGACCAACGCTAGGTAGCATCATGCAAATCGCTAAAAATGCTACCAGCACGTCAGGAGGAGGAGTAGAAAATAATAGAAAATTTACTCTAATTGGTGATCCTGCGGTACAGCTTGCCTTACCTAAATACAATATTGTCACTACGAGTATCAATAATCGAGATGTTCGTCAGGCGGGTTTCGATACACTTCGCGCCTTGCAGCGTATCGTGATTGAAGGAGAAATACAAGACGAACGTGGGCAAGTCTTCACGGCATTTAATGGAGAATTGAGCCCTACTATTTTCGATAAAGAAGTTAAATATTTCACCTTAGGGCAAGATGAAAGTAGCCGTGTGGATAGCTTCCGATTACAAAATAATACCCTTTTCAAAGGACGCGCCAGCGTGGAGCAAGGACGGTTTCGCTTTAGCTTTGTGATGCCTAAAGATATTAATTTTAGTTTTGGAAAAGGACGCATTAGCTATTATGCCAAAGATACTACCCAAATGACCGATGCATCGGGCATTTATGACCGCGTTGTGATAGGTGGCACAGCTGATGTTCTAGCAGATGATATAGGACCAGAAGTGGACGTATTTATGAATACAGAAGAATTTGTTTTTGGTAGTATAACCAGCGAAAACCCTACTTTATTCGTTAAACTATCGGATGATAATGGCATCAATGTAGCAGGGAATAGCATCGGACATGACCTAGAAGCTATTTTGGATGACGATACACAAAACACCTATCTACTCAATGAATTTTATGAATCCGAGTTGAATGATTACACCAAGGGAGTTGTACGTTTCCCACTTGCCAATTTAGAACCAGGTTTGCATTCTATACGAGTGCGTGCATGGGATATTGCTAATAATTCAGCAGAAGGTTATACAGAATTTGTAGTAGCAGAATCAGCAGAAATTGCCTTGAGACGTATTTTAAATTATCCGAACCCATTTTTTGATAGAACTTGCTTCCAATTTGAGCATAATTTAGCCGGACAAGAGCTAGATATAGCGATTCAAATATTTACTATCTCAGGAAGGTTGGTGAAAACACTTGAGAAACGTATATTTGCCGAAGGTTTTATTGTAGCAGCTAATGATTGTATAGAATGGGATGGCACAGATGACTATGGATCTCCCCTTGCAAAAGGGATTTATCTTTATAATGTGCAACTCAAAAGCAATATTGACGTTACAAAAACAGCGAAAAGCGGTTTCCAAAAAATCGTTTTGTTGAAATAAACTTCAAACTAACATTTAATAAAAAAAATCTATTTCTTGCCTATGATGCAATGCTACAAGTAAAGAATTTTAAATAAACAACAGAATTGAAAAGCATTTCAGACATTACCTAAAATAGTGTTTAATTTATCTCTTGACAAGCAGATAGCGTTTCTTTCTATTGTTTATGCAATAAATTATTAATGAAATTTACTTTCTTTGCCCCGTTTTATGGGCTGACAGTAGCATTTGCGGGTAGAGGTTCGCCCTACCCTTCACATATTCCTTCTAATTTTTGCATTGCAAACTGAAATTGCTTGCCTTGAACTTCATGGCTTCGCAAAGCAGTTTTACACAACCACATTTTAGTAATCTAATCCATATTAATGGATTTTTAATTGTCCACTTACACTAGCATTCACAAAAAAAGACAATTTTTAAA
>CALGLY010000661.1 GCA_937959095.1 uncultured Saprospiraceae bacterium | reverse complement strand
CCGCTAAAGGCAGCCCTTGCCCTTACCTCCAAAACAGAAGAACCTCTCGTCTATTTGGAAATCCTTGATTTATTGGCTAAAAACTACTATTGGCTCTTCGAATCAGAAGAAGCAATGAATTATGCTGTTGAAGGTTTGGAGTATGCGGAAGTCATTAATGATAAGGATTATGAGCTTGTTTTTACGCAGTGGGTAGGCAGAACCCTTGTAATACAGGGACAAAAGGAAGAGGGCTTGGAATATTATGAGAAGGTCTTAGAACTTGCAAAGCTTAGCGACGATCCTAAGGTGAAATACGAAGCAAATCTTAATTTAGCCTGCATTAATTATAAAATCGGAAATGCCAGACGAGGCTTAGGTTTATTAGCCAATTGTTCCGATTATTTACCAGAAATAGAAGAGAACGAAGAACTGCAAGCGGATGTTTGGATGTGGAGTGGTATTATGAATGGCGCAATAGAAAACTACGAAGAAGGAAGACGCTTGCTCGAACAGGCAATGCCCGTATTTGATCGCTTAGATATTTCGCACCGACGAATGCATACGCATTTGGAGTTGGGTAATATATATATGAAACAAGGAAAATATGATAAAGCAACAGCGGTGATTGAAATGGCTTTTCGGCTTGACCCAGAAAAAATCACTCCTTTTGAAAAGAAATTTGGCTATACCTTACTTTATGAGACCAATAAAAGAAGCAATAAACACAAGGAAGCGGTTCATTATTTGGAGGCTTTGAACAGCGTAAATGCTCAATTAGATTCTATGAATAATGCCCGCTATATTCAAGAATTGGAGCAACAATATCAGGATAAAGAACAGCAGCAAACGATCGCAGAACAGGAAAGAACCATTAGTAGTCGAAGGTGGTTAGGTGGAGCATTAGGGCTGGCTATGTTCTTATTGTTTGCTACTTTTTCCGCACTTTACTTTCTGAATCAAAACCAAAAAAAATTACGACATCAAAAAGCCCTCATCGAAACGCAAGCGCAAGAATTGCGGCAACTCGACCAATTGAAATCCAATTTTTTTGCTAACGTATCGCATGAATTAAGAACGCCCCTTACACTAATGTTAGGGCCTGTTGGTTCAGCAATTAAGAGTGGTAACTTGGATGAACGAAATTTGAAGCTGCTTACTAAAGCTAAAGAAAGTGGACAGGATTTGATGCAAATGATTGGTTCTATTTTAGATTTATCGAAAGTAGAAGCGAATAAAATGGAAGTACAGGCGACTCCTGAATTATTATTTCCATTAACGCGGCGTATTGCTTCGGCTTTTGAGTCGCAAGCCCAAATCAATGGTATTCGCTATACCTTTCAGTACAAAGCAGAGCGGGACTTATACCTTGAATTAGATAAAAATAAACTCAATATTATTCTAAATAATCTTTTGTCAAATGCCCTTAAATTTACACCAGCAGGAGGCGAGATAAATTTTGCTGTAGAAGATTTAGAAAATGCCATTCAGTTCACCGTAAAAGATACAGGTAGAGGAATTCATCCAGATGACTTGCCTTATATTTTCGACCGTTTTTATCAATCGAAACAGGCGAATGCAGCGATAGAAGGCGGTACAGGCATAGGTTTGGCACTTTGTAGAGAGTTTGCACAACTTATGGGCGGCAATGTAAAGGTAGAAAGTGAGTTGGGAGACGGCAGTACCTTTGTAGCTCTTATTGGTAGAAAAGAAATTTTAGGTACAGTACCTAAGTTCGATGTTAGTCTGGAAACATCTCTTGTGCTAGATGCACCAGCTCCTGTAAAAACAATATCTAAGGCAGGAGCGAAAGGAAACACGATCTTGATTGTAGAAGATAATGCAAGTCTTCGGACCTATTTGAATACGATTTTATCACCTCATCATAATATTGTATTGGCAGAACATGGCAAGAAAGCCCTCGATATACTAGAAGCTACAGCGGTAGCGGATTACCCAAATTTGATTCTTTCGGATATTATGATGCCTGAAATGGATGGTTATCAATTGCTAGAAGTTTTAAAATCGAGAGATGCATTTCGTCCTATTCCTGTGGTCATGCTTACTGCACGAGCAGATATTCAGGATCGGCTGAAAGCACTCCGTATTGGGGTAGATGATTATTTACTGAAACCATTTGAAGAAGAAGAACTGTTGGTTCGTATTGAAAATTTGATAAATAACCAGCAAGAACGAAATGCTCATATTCAAGCTTTTGAAGAGGAACAACCAGAGCGACCTACTATCTCTCAGGAAGATCAGGACTGGCTGAAAAACTTAGAGACTTTTTTACATAAAGAAATTGCTAATAATAATTATTCCATTACACAGCTTTCTTATGATTTGGCAATAAGTGAACGACAACTCCGACGACGTATTAAACAACTTGTGGGGCTTTCGCCCTCGCAATATTTCAAAGCGATTCGCTTGCAGCAGGCTCGGAAGATGCTGGAGCAGCGGCAATATAATACGATTGCACAAACAGCAGCAGCCGTCGGCTTTTTAGATGCAAGTGCATTTTCAAGAAATTTTAATCGAGAATTTGGGAAGTCTCCTTCTGAATATTTGAGTTTTTAATGGTGTTTTAAAGCAAAATGTCCATTTGGACATAGGTTTTGTCCGTTTCACCATAGCAAATCCGCGTATCCTTGCCATTATAGATTCATTTCTTAGTTCTACTTTAAGACTATAAGACGTGAGATATGAGATGTGAGACAAACAGTTGCTTACTGTCAAACGCTCCTCCATATTGTACTATTTTCATAGAATAAATGAACCGCGAGAGCTGCTTTCACCCAATTGTTTACTCCTTTTTTAGGAGTAATGTAATAGGCTGACTTTAGTACACTGTAACAAAAGTTTATTTGTATTTTGACTAAGCTTATTTTTTTAGTATTCGAGGCTTGTCTGCTACAAGCAGGCACAAAATTGGGAACATAACTGGTTATGAAGCCC